>CAZTXR010000035.1:0-11748 GCA_964617605.1 uncultured Clostridia bacterium
CTGAATATGCATAAAGCATTTTTGCACCGTGTCTTATAATTCCGCCGTATTCCTGGTTTGTTCCGGGCAAGAAGCCGGGAACATCCATCAGAGTTAATAATGGTATATTGAATGAATCACAGGTTCTTATAAAGCGGGCTGCCTTGTCTGATGCATTAATATCCAAGCATCCTGCCAGGTGCTTTGGCTGACTTGCAATCACTCCCACACTTCTTCCGTTCAATCTCATAAAGCCGCAAATTATATTCTTTGCATAATAGGGCTGGTATTCAAGGAATTCCTCCCTGTCGGCAAGGGTAAATACTACTTCTTTCATATCGTATGCTTTATTTGGATTGTCAGGAACTATATCATTTAACATATGGTCTGTTCTGTTTATATCATCCTGTACAGGCTGTACAGGAGTTGTTTCAAGATTGTTTTGAGGTAAAAAGCTCAGAAGTTTTCTGATGTGTTCCAAGCATTCTTCTTCCGTCTCATCGACAAAATGAGCTACACCGCTTATGCTGTTGTGGGTCATGGCACCGCCCAATTCTTCGGCAGATACTTTTTCTCCAGTAACTGTTTCAATAACATTTGGTCCTGTTATAAACATTTTGCTTGTGTTTTTTACCATGAATATAAAATCTGTTATTGCAGGCGAATAAACGGCTCCTCCTGCACAGGGCCCCATAATTACTGAAATTTGAGGTATTACTCCCGAGGCAATTGTGTTGTTGTAAAATATTTTACCGTAACCGGAAAGTGCATCAACGCCTTCCTGTATTCTTGCACCGCCTGAATCGTTTATGCCAATCAGAGGGGCTCCTACCTTCAGTGCCATTTCTTGGGCTTTAACGATTTTTGCCGCGTGCATTTCGCCTAAACTTCCGCCTATTACCGTGAAATCTTGTGCAAATATGTATACCAATCTGCCGTCAATAGTGCCATATCCTGATACAACGCCATCTCCTGCTATTTTCTTTTTTTCCATCCCGAAGTTGACGCATCTGTGTTCAACAAAGGCATCTATTTCAACGAAGCTTCCCTGGTCCAAGAGCCTTAAAATTCTTTCTCTTGCAGTAAGCTTTCCCATGTCATGCTGTTTGTCGATTGCCTTTTGTCCGCCGCCTAATTTTATGCTTTCATTTAATTTTTCAAGCTCTGCTAATTTATCGTTTGGCAAGTTGTAACCTCCTAATCAAAGTAATATCCTTTTCTATATTATTAAATTTCACCGATAAAGTCAACCTTTATCGATTAATTTAAGTTAGTGTCTTTATCGATTTATTTTTAATAAGACCTATCAAAAATGATATGCTCTGTTTTCATAATCAGTTATTAAAATGATATAACTTAAGGGTTATTCACATCAATACTAAAATCAGGATTTCATATAAGTTGATATATGTACATATATATAAGTAAGCAAAATAATTGTTTTGCATATATTAAAATGTGTGAAAATCAGAAAGGTGTGATTACATGTATTATAGCGAACAAAAAAGAAACACAGCATATGTGGCTCGAAATAAAATTGTAAAAAAAGCAGAAGCACCTGAATTGCCTTTTTTAAACGAAAATCAGCTTCAGGATATGGAACCGGTTAATGAAACAGGTTTTATAAATGTAAGAGTAAACACAGCTTCAGGTGCTTTGCCTGTCAAAGACGCCGTTGTTACCTTGTATGTAATGGATCAGGCTGCCAATGAAGTGGCTTTGTACCACCTTGTAACGGATATAAGCGGCAAAGTTCCTACAATGGAACTTCCTGTTTCACATGATGTCCGATATCCGTCTGAAAGCAGTGAGTATTATTTTTCAACATATAATTTAAGAGTTCAGGCAATTGGTTATTATACTCATAACGTTATAGACGTACGGGTTTTTCCCAATATTGCAACGAACTACAATATAACCTTGATACCTGTTATGCAGGGCGGCGATGAGGAAGGAACGGACAGAACTATTATAATACCGCCAATTCCTGCCGATTTGTCCAATCTGTGAGGTGTCTTATGGATCTTCTTATAATACAGGAAACATACCCGGGTACACCTCTTAGCCTTGGTGATACAAACGAACATGTTCTTAATATGAAAATTGCTTTAAATGCTATATCTGCAAATTTCCCTGCAATACCAAAAATAACACCTCTTGATAATATTTATAATGGAATTATGGAGAATGCTGTAAAGGAATTTCAAAAAATATATAATCTGCCGGTTACGGGCATTATAGATAAGGCGACCTGGTACGAAATAAGAAAAGTATATAATGCTGTAAAAAAACTTGTGGAAGTTGTTGCCCCGGGAGAAACAGCCGGTATTGTGCCTACTGATATTTTATTGGATATTATTGAAATTCAGGTTGTGCCAAGGGTACAATTAGTTCAATATTTTCTTAATGTATTATCTGCTTATTATGATTCTATATTTCCGGTTGATATAGATGGTATTTTGGGGCCGGAAACCAGGGCTTCAATAATTGAATTTCAAAAGACCATGGAGTTGCCCCCAACCGGTATTATTGATGACGTGACTTGGGATACAATGTACAGAAGTGTTCTTGGAATATTCAGGGCCCTACCTTCTGCAGCCCTTGCATTGCCGGCATTTATTTATCCTGATATCATTACATCAGAAGGCTCGGAAGGTGCTGAGGTGTTAATCATACAGGAATTATTATCTTATATAGCGACTGTGATTTCGGACATTCCAAATTTAGATGTTGATGGAATATTCGGTCCTGAAACAAAAAAATCTGTAATAGCATTTCAAAAACACTATGGTATTGAACCTGATGGAATAGTGGATAAAAAAACATGGGATAAAATTATCAATGTTTATCGTGAATTAAGATTTGGGGAGATAAGATCCCCCGGTCAATTCCCGGGCACCGATATAAATTAAAATTTTGTTTAAAGGAAGGTTATATTATGAGTATCCCTGATATAGATGTATTTTTTCCTCCTGCACCGCTTCCACATGTAATAGTACCTTTCCCCCTTTACATAACCGTACACTTGGGAGCACCCGATGAAGAAGCATTAAATGTAACAGTTCCATTTTTGGACTATATTAAAAATGTTGCTTCCAGCGAATTATATCCTACCTGGCCTGAGGAAGCTCTGAGAGCAAATATTTATGCAATTTCATCTATTGCAATGAACAGAATATTTTCGGAATGGTACAGGGGAAGAGGTTATGATTTTGATATTACAAATGCTCCCCAATACGATCAGTCTTATGTTCATGAGCGTGGTATATTTGACAGCATTTCGGAAATTTCCAATGAAATTTTTGATGAATATATAGTAAGAGAAGGACGTATAGAGCCTTTATTTGCAACTTTTTGCGATGGAAGAATTTCACAATGCAACGGCATGTATCAATGGGGATCGGTTGATTTGGCAAATCAAGGTTATTCGGCGCTTGATATACTTAAATACTATTATGGCGATGATATTTTGATCGCAAAAAGTGCCGGTGCAGCAGAGATTACAGGAACTTATCCGGGAGAACCCTTGGTGCTTGGTGATTCCGGTATATCCGTTTTAAGAATGCAGCATTCATTAAGCAGAATAAGCAACAACTTCCCCCTAATTCCGGAAGTAGAAATAACAGGCTATTTTGATGAAAGCACCGAAAACGCAGTAAAAATATTTCAAGAAATATTTGGTCTCCCCGTAACAGGAATTGTGGACATAGATACCTGGTACAGGATACGTTTTCTCTATATTGCTGTTACACATATAGCACAAATTATATCTGAAGGGCTTTCATTTGAAGAATTGCAGCAACTTTTTGCCAACGTTTTGTTGGAGGGGGGAGAACTCCCCATAATTGCGTATGTGGAATTTTTCCTTGATATTGTTTCCCAACGATATCCGTCAATAAAACCGGTTGACGTAAATATGTATTACGGTCCCAGAACAACAGCAGCAGTTCGAGAATTTCAACGTATTATGGGGTTAAATCAAACCGGAATAGTAAATCAGGAAACAATGAATTACTTATATTGGACTGCATATTCAATTCTTATGTCAACGCCTGTCGAGGAATTAAGAATACCCATGCTGCCATATGCGGGAATAGATTTGGTTGAAGGAATGGGACCTGAGTTTTTTAAAATTGTGATTCTTGAAATAATTCTAAATTTTTTAGCGGCACGTCTTCCTGAAATACCTGCTGTTGAAGTAGGCGGCATATTTGGTCCTGATACAAGAGCTGCAGTTGTCAGCTTTCAAAATTTGTATGGTCTGCCTGTCACAGGGGTTGTCGATGAAGAAACATGGAATAAATTATTTGAAGTTTATAATGGGTTTTTAGCTGAAATTCCTGAAAATCAGGGTATATAATAATGAAGGAGAAGCTATGGTTAATTTAAATTCTAATTCAAATCTAGTACTGGAATTGCAAAGCTACCTTATCAATATAAGGAATCTCTATTCAACCTTGCCAAAAGTAAACAAAACCGGGATATATGACACGGAAACAAGTAATGCCGTTACCGTCTTTCAGGAATTAATGGGTCTTCCTGCAACCGGTGTTGTAAATTTCGATACATGGAATGCTATAATTAATGCTAACAATGAGTATCTTCAAAAAAATCAAGTACCGGGAAAAATTCCTTTCAGCACTTCTGATTTTAGAGATATTAAACCATCCGATCAAGGGGATATAGTATATGCAGTGAAAATAATGCTTAACAGCTTTGGGAGAAGGTATGCAAATTACGTACAATTGGAATTGACAAACATATATGATGCACAAACCGAAGAAAATATAAAACTTTTTCAACAAAGAACTATGTTGCCCGTAACCGGAATTGTTGACAGGGTGACATGGAATGCAATGGTAACAATATATGAGTGCTGCAGGTTTTACAAGTGATGCTAGCGGTGAAATATCTAATTTTTTTTTAAAACTATTGACATTTTATGTACATTTGATAAAATATGTTTAGCACTCAACAGTTTAGAGTGCTAACAAGCACAAAGGAAGGAATGAAAAAATGGCAAAAAAACAATTTAAATCAGAATCCAAAAGGCTTCTGAACTTAATGATTAATTCTATTTACACACACAAGGAAATATTTTTAAGAGAGCTTATTTCAAATGCTAATGATGCAATTGACAAAAGCTATTATTTATCTCTGACAGACAACAACATTGTTTTTAACAAAGATAACTTTTACATAAGAATTACTGTAAATGAAGACGATAGAACACTGACTGTCTGTGACACGGGAATCGGAATGTCAAAGGAAGAGCTTGATTCAAACCTTGGTATTATTGCAAAAAGCGGTTCCTTTGATTTTAAGGAAAATAACGAAATCAAAGAGGGCGTGGATATAATCGGACAATTTGGAGTAGGATTTTATTCTGCCTTTATGGTTGCTGAAAAAGTTACTGTTATAAGCAAGAAAGCCGGCTCTGAAGAGGCATTTAAATGGGAGTCTGAGGGAGCAGACGGATATACGATCACTCCTTGTGAAAAAGATTATGTCGGAACAGACATAATTATTAAAATCAAAGAAAACACCGAAGACGACGATTATGATGAGTTCCTTGATGTTTACAATATTAAATCCTTAGTTAAGAAATATTCGGATTTTATTAAATACCCCATTAAAATGATGGTTAAAAAAAGAAAGCTTAAAGAAGGAACAGAAAATGAATACGAAGAGTATTTCGAAGATGAAATATTAAACAGCATGGTCCCTATCTGGAGGAAAAACAAAAGCGAGCTTAAAGAAGAGGATTACGAAAACTTCTACAGAGAAAAACATTTCGGCTACGAAAAGCCTTTGAAATATACTCATGTCAGTGCAGAAGGATTAGTAAGCTACAATGCAATATTATATATCCCTCAGAGGCCTCCCTTTGATTTTTATACAAAAGAGTTTGAAAAGGGTCTCGAGCTTTATTCAAACGGTGTTTTAATAATGAATAAATGTGGGGATATGCTGCCTGATTATTTTGGTTTCGTGCAGGGCTTGGTTGATTCTGCCGATTTTTCCCTTAATATTTCAAGGGAGGTGCTGCAGCATGACAGGCAGCTTCAATTTATAGCTAAAAAAATCAAAGAAAAAATTAAAAGTGAACTTTTGTCAATGTTAAGCGATGACAGAGAAAACTATGAGAAATTCTTCCAAAGCTTCGGCAGGACACTAAAATATGGCTTGTACAGCGAATGGGGCGCAAACAAAGAAATGCTTCAGGACTTAATAATGTTTATTTCATCTGATGAAAAGAAATTAGTAACTCTTGATGAATATGTTGACAGAATGAAGGAAGACCAAAAATATATTTATTATGCAGCCGGAGAAAGTGTTGATAAATTAGCTAAGTTACCGCAAGCAGAACTTATCAGCGACAAGGGATATGAAATTTTGTATTTTACCGATGAAATAGATGAGTTTGCAATAAAAGTTCTTCAAAATTTCAAAGACAAGGAATTTAAAAACATATCAAGTGCAGACCTTGATGTTAAGACGGATGATGAAGTTCCTGACAAGGAGGAGAACAAGGATTTATTTGGTTTCATGAAGGAATCCTTAGGTGGTAAGGTTAAGGAAGTCAGAGTTTCAAAAAGACTTAAAACTCATCCTGTATGCCTTGCTGCCGACGGCGAAGTGTCAATAGAAATGGAGAAGGTGTTAAATGCAATGCCTGATAACCCTACTGATATACATGCTGAAAAAATTCTTGAAATAAATACTAACCATCAAATGTTTGACAAGCTAAAAGATGCTTATGAAAATGATAAAGAAAAATTAAAAAAACTTTCAAACGTATTATATAATCAGGCACTGCTTATTGAAGGTCTTACAATAGAAGATCCTGTCCAATATGCCAATGATATATATGAATTACTTTAAATAGGAAGGGGGACACACCTTTAATGTAAAGACAGACTATGCGGGTGAACATTAAAGGAATGTCCCCGTACTATGTCCCCGTGCTAAAAAGATGAGATTTTAGGGAATCTCATCTTTTTAACTTTTATTATTCTAATTCACCAAAATATTCTTCTAATGTCAATCCTGACTCATGCACTTTTCCCGCCAATTCTTCCCCTAAATACCTTATATGCCAAGGTTCGTACATATAACCTGTTATAGCTTCCTGCCCCTTAGGGTATCTGATAATATATCCAAAGCGATGGGCGTTTTCAGCTACCCACTGACCTTCTAATGTATCTGCAAATGTGTCATCCAATTTTAAATTCATTGCTTCACAGGTAATATCTATTGACAGGCCTGTCTGATGCTCGCTTTGACCCGGTTTTGCACTATATTTGTCTGCCGCTTTCTGACCGTAGTTGTCAACATATGATGCATATAAGGAGGTTTGAGTGCTGTATGACCTATAGCCTGAACGTGCATACAAGATATAACCTTCTTCTTCATTTGCAGCTTTAAACAATTCTTTCAAAGCTTCGTAAGCAGCACTTCTTAGCTGATTTACCTCGGGGTTTGACAGAACAGTTGGAACTTCACTAAGTTTAACCAAATCTTCCGGCACATAATCACTTGGCAAGTTTCTTTTCTTATTAACAAGCACCTCGATTTTTTCCGGTTCTTGAATTGTAAGCCCCTCCTGCGGTATTTCTGCAGGGTAACTTTGGTCCGGTTTTTCAGGTTCTGCAGGCTCCTTTTCCGGTTCCTTTTCCGGCTCTAAGGATGTTTCTTGGTCTTCATCAGGTTTTTCATCTGCCGGCTCATTATTTTCAGCTTCTTTTGAATCCGTCTGTCCATTGTTTGAGCCTGGAGGAGTGGATCTTCTTTCCCTTATAAGCAGTAGTCCAAACAATATAACTAATAAAACTGTAATGGCAGCTATAATTCTTTTAATCCTTAGTTTTTTATTTTTTCTTCTCATTGTAGTCTCCTCGTCATCCTCTTTGCTTTGTCATCCCGGGCGCAAACGAAATATCGTCTATCTTTTTCCACATTATAAGTGCATCTTCAACGGGTTTGGTATAATAATTCGGTCTTTTCCCAACAGAAAAAAACCCGAACTTTTTATATAAATTAATTGCCGGCATATTGGATACACGCACCTCCAAAGTCATGGCAGTAATTTCACTGCATTTGCATATTTCAATCATTTTGCTTATAAGCATCTTGGCAATTCCTTTGTTTCTATATTCAGGCAAGACGGCAACATTGGTAATGTGGCATTCATCAATTATTCTCCACATTCCCATAAAACCTGCAATTTTCCCTTCTGCTTCAGCGCATTGATAATATGCCAATTCATTTTTTAATTCATTTTCAAAGGATTCTTTAGACCAGGGCAATGAAAAACAAGCTTTTTCAACATTTATTATTTGGTCTATATCCTTATGCAGCATCCCTCTAATAACAATATCCCCCATACACACCTCTTATTTTTTGTTTCTTTCTGCTTGGGATAACCTTAAATATTGCGGCTTAAAATCACTTGCAGGGACAAAGATCCCGTCAACCGCCATTTTATATGCAATAAATGAAAGCGATGATGCCTTGAGGTAATTATAGATTTCAGGTGCAAAATATGATTTTCCCTTTAAATTTTGTTCAATTTGTTCCTTATAATTTACAGAGCCATCTCCGTTAAATATTATAGGCAGCTCATAATTTTTCAGTATTTCAACCAAATCATCAATATGGCAGGGGAATTGTTCTAATACTTCTGTTAATTCCCCATTTTCCCACTTATAAATACCTGTATATATTCTTCCTGCTTTAGCATCCATTACCGGTACAATTAATTTATCCAAATCATAAACATTAGCAGCCAATGATTTTAGTGTAGGAACACTTACAAGCTTAATATCAGCAGCAAACGCCAAGCTTTTTGCCAGAGCAGCACCGATTCTAAGCCCCGTATAAGAGCCCGGACCGGCTGAAACAGCAATTACATCAATATCCTCGATTTTAAGATCTAATTCATGCATCAATTCTTCAATTAATGGCATTAGCTTCTCTGAATGTGTTTTTTTATGACTTAAGGTATATTCTCCTAAAATATTATCATCCACTGCTGCTGCACAGGAGGCTGTTACTGATGCAGATTCAATAGAAAGTATTTTCATTTTTTTAACTTCCTCCTTATCTTTTCGTAAACAGGGCCTTTTCCGCTAATTCTTATTTCCCTTTTATCATCATCAATTCTTGTAATTTCAATATTTACCCTTTCCTCCGGAAGTATTCCTTCTATTAAATGAGACCACTCTATTACGGTAACTCCCTCAGAATATATATATTCATCATAACCTAAATCATACATATCATCTTCCGAATCTATGCGGTAAACATCCATGTGATAGAAGGGAAGTTTTCCCGCATATTCTTTAATGATTGCAAATGTAGGGCTTACAATATATTCCTTGACACCGAACTCCCTGGCTATAAACTGTGTAAGGCATGTTTTCCCAACCCCAAGGTCTCCGTCCAGGCAAATTACTGTTCCTTTCCCAAGGCAATTTGCAATAATTTGGCCTAATGTTTCTGTATCTTTTAAATTATTTGCTTTTATTATCATATATTATCCTTTTTCTGCAAATCTCATAACATTGATTATACATTCATAAATTTTAAAAATCAAGGAATACTCCGGTGTGTCAGTACGTGGAATTTCTACTTAAGAATTAAATCTGCTGTTTCGTCAACATTTCCGGCGCCCATTGTTATTATGGTATCGCCTTTTTTTGCAATTGATTTTACTATATTTGCTGCATCCCGGAAGTTTTCTGCGTAATAGGCTTCTTTAGAAAAATTCTTCATTTTATTTATAATGTCCCTTGAATGAATTTCACCAGTGTTACTTTCTCTTGCGGCATAAATATCCAACAGTATTGCTTCATCTGACAAAGACAAAGCTTCAGCAAAACCGTCCAAGAGTTTCATGGTTCTCGTATAGGTGTGAGGCTGGAAAACAGTAATAATTTTGCCTTCAGTGTAAGTACGTGCTGTTTTTAAGGTTGCTGTCATTTCAGAAGGATGATGAGCGTAATCATCAATAAGGTCTGCTCCCTTATATTGACCCTTATATTCATATCTTCTGTGAGTCCCTTTAAAATCAAACAGTCCCTGAGCAATAACTTCCGGCTTCAAACCTAATGATATGCCGGCAGCACATACAGCAAGTGAATTCAGAACATTATGCTCACCAAATACCTGCAAACCTATTTCTGCAAGCTTTTCTCCCCTGTGCATAAGTGTATAGGAAGGTTTTGGGGTAAGATTTATATTGTCGGCATAATAATCCCCCTTTGATAAACCAAAGGTTACAAGATTGCATTTAATATTACTGAACAAGTGGCTGTAGGCCTCATTAACAATCAAATGTCCGTCAAGGGGTAATTTTTCCGCATATTCCACAAAGGCCTGTTCAATATCATTTAAATCCTTATAATAATCTAAGTGGTCTTCTTCAATATTGAGAATTATTTCCATTGTGGGATTAAATTTAAGAAAGTTTCTCTTGTACTCACATGCTTCGGTCAAAAGAAGGTCATATGAGCCGTGGAGCAAATTTCCGCCCGCCAACGAATCCATTTCACCGCCTAAGAATATGGTTGGATTCAAGTCCGTTTCAATTAAAACAGATGAAAGCATTCCTGTAGTGGTTGTTTTGCCGTGGGTGCCTGAAACACATATAGCATGCTCGTAATTTTTCATGACATAGCCTAAAAATTCCGCCCTGTCCATAATCTTCATATTCAATTCCCGGGCTTTCAAAAGTTCCGGGTTGTCTTCAGAAATTGCCGATGTGTATACCAAAAGGTCAATATCATGGCTTATATTATTACTGTCGTGTTTTATGTAAATATTTGCCCCTGCAGCTTGAAGCTTCTTTATTATTTTGGAATTGTTTCTGTCAGAACCTGAAACTTTAATTCCTTCCTCTATCATTATTTCAGCCAATGCACTCATGCTTATTCCGCCAATTCCTATAAAATATATATGATTAAAGTTATATTTCATCATCGTCTCCTTGAACATTTTTATATCTCATATTTATTCAACTTACAAAATTATATTCGCAATATTATAACATGCAGGCACGCAATGTCAATGAATTTTTAGCACCCACTTGCATGTCATCCTGACCCTGCGGGATCTCAGCTTTCAGCTTTCTCTGTCTGTCAGATATTTGGCTAAGCCGGTCAGATATATGGCTTTGTCCCCAAACAGCTTTAAGCTGTCAATTGCTTCCCGGGTAAATTTTCCCACGTCGCATCTTGCTTCTTCCATATCCTTAAATGTGAGATATGTAACTTTATTGTTTGCCGCGTCGCTTCCTATTGCTTTGCCTAATTTTTCCTGAGTACCGGTTACATCCAATATATCATCTTCAATTTGAAAGGCTATGCCTATTTTTTCCGAATATAATTCCAAAGCCTTTATTGCATCATTAGAAGCTCCCGCTAATGTTGCTCCTGCAATTACACTGCTTTTAATAATAGCTCCCGTTTTTAAAGAATACATATATTTCAGCTCCTCGATGGAGTTAATGCCTCCCTCCATATCGGTTACCTGTCCGCCTATCATCCCTTCAGTGCCTGCTGAATCAGCAATTATTTTTAAAGCTATCAAAGCACTTGCCTTGTTTGAGTTAATAGCGGCCTCCAAGCCTGTTTCAAATGCCTTGTTCAACAATCCGTCCCCGGCAAGTATTGCGCTTGCTTGACCAAACTTTTTGTGATTTGACAGCCTGCCCCTTCTGTAATCATCGTTGTCCATGGCAGGCAAATCATCATGAATCAATGAATA
>CAZTXR010000036.1:0-11682 GCA_964617605.1 uncultured Clostridia bacterium
GCTCTGTTTGCATATATTTTCTAAGCTTTAAATCCAAAGCCCCCAAGGGTT
The DNA here is from genome assembly GCA_964617605.1 of uncultured Clostridia bacterium. Taxonomy (GTDB): domain Bacteria; phylum Bacillota; class Clostridia; order Tissierellales; family Sedimentibacteraceae; genus Sedimentibacter. Next base: position 52 of record CAZTXR010000036.1, read on the forward strand.
CATCCAGAAGCAAAATATCAGGTTTGTTAATTAAGGCCCTTGCAATGGCAATTCTCTGCCTCTGGCCGCCGGACAGCTGATGGGTCATTCTTTTTTCAAACCCGTTCATCTGGACTAATTCCAGCATTTCAGCCACACCTTTCTTTATTTCATCCTCACTCATGGACTTTTTAATTCTCGGGCCGTAGGCAACATTGTCATAAACATTTAAATGCGGAAACAAGGCATAGTTTTGAAAAACCGTATTAACATTTCTTTTATTGGGAGGTAAATTTTTAATTGATTCACCATTTAAAAAAATATCACCTGAATCAATAGATTCAAGCCCTGCAATACATCTTAGCATGGTGGTTTTTCCGCAGCCTGACGGACCCAACAGGGTTATAAACTCTCCATCATTTATATCCAAACTTATATCCTTCAAAATATGTGAGCTTCCAAAAAACTTATTAATGTCTGTTAATCTGAGTAATTGTTCTTTCATTTGCAATATCCTTTTTTTATGTAATATCTTCTTCCCTATCTATGCATTTTACATTTTAGGTGACCTATAAATTATAACATCTTTTAAATATTTAACAAGATTGGTATTACATAAAATTAATCTCCGTTTTATTATCCTTTTATTATACCCTCATTTTGCATGTTAAACTTTGATTTTAATCAAAAATTAAAAAACAGCTTGATACAAATGCTGCTTTTTATTCACTTCATCAATCTTTTAGAAAATCATTTTGTCATTTGTCTCTTGCTGTACCTTGCTCGGGGCTATTACAAAATCTGCTTATTATCCTCTTTTCTTATGGTCCCTTTCTATTTCCTCTTTCCAGGAGGAATCTACCTTTTTATGCTTTCTGAAACTGCTTACAGCTTCGCTGACAACCTTGTAATTCAACTCTGTTCCTGCGCTGTCACTTACAAAATTAACCGCCATGTCAGCATTGATGCCAAAAGACCCTGCAGTCATGATAGCATCAATATTAGCTCCAAGGAATATAAAATCCCAGGCATATTTAGATTTTTGATGCTGGACCATTTCTTTGATTTTTTCATAAGAAAATTCTCTGCTCGAATTTTCCATGCCATCAGTTATAATAACAAACAGTACCTTACCCGGCCTTTCTTCTTCTTTTGCATCAGACAGGGCTTTGCCTATATTATTGATTGTAGTACCCATTGCATCAAGCAAGGCAGTAGAGCCTCGCACGTAATATTCCCTGTCCGTTATTGCATTAATGCCTTTTATATCCTTTCTGTCGTGAAGCAATTCATATTTGTCATCAAACAAGACTGTAGTTACAAAAGCATCTCCGCTTTCCTTTTTCTGCTTTTCAAGCATAGAATTAAATCCGCCGATTGTATCCTTTTCAAGACCTGACATGGAACCGCTTCTGTCTAAAATAAATACTAATTCCGTTAAATTTTCTTTCATTTCAATACCTCCAATTTTTTTAGTAATTGAAGAATATCATTTTAACGAAGAGATATGGTCGCCTTAAATGCGACATTATACACCCAACAAATTTTCTTCAAAAGCGAACAAGGCCTCATTTATTTCGAAAATATCATAAATTTTCTGCTCAATAAAATATTCAACTATTATATCAAATTTATTGCTGCGGGAAAGGGCATAACCGGCTCTACCCAGCAAGTCCTTTGTTTGATCCACATTCAGCTTCAAGGCAATGCATAGGGCTAAAGCAGTTGATTTTCTCGGCTTGTAATGTTTGTCTGTCCTTATTTTAGAGAAAAGTTTTCTGTCAATATTGGCTTTTTTATATGTTTCAACATCAGTCATTTCCTTTTCATCTATTAATCTCAGAAGCATTTCAGAAAATGTTTCTTCCAGCTGAAATACAATATCTTCTAACTTTTTACCGACTAAAGCCTCTTCGGCCTTCATTCCTGCCAGAGAATAATTTATATTAACCGCTTCATTTAAAAACCTGTACTCTTTATTTTCAGTGCGCTGATCAACATATTTATCATCGATGTATTTTTCAATAGATGTGTACAATTTCTCACTTATTTCCACTGCCCCTTTATCAAAAACAATCAAATAAACCATCATGTCATTTTCCAGCAAAAAGTCCTGTATGGCACTTACAGCAACCTTAAAGGCTTCTCCCTTGGGATAGCCGTAAATACCCGAGGATATTAAGGGAAATGCTATGGATTCCAATTTAAATTCCTTTGCTAAATTAAGGGACTCGGTATAGCAGCTTGACAATAGTTTTTCTTCATTACTATGACCGCCATTCCACACAGGCCCCACAGCATGTATAATATTTTTTGCGGGAAGCTTGTAGCCTTTTGTTATAACCGCATGACCGGTTTTACAGCCCCCTATTGAGTTGCATTCCGCTTGAAGCTCATTTGCTCCTGCCGCCTTAAATATGGCCCCGCACACGCCGCCGCCCATTTTAAGGGCAGAATTTGCAGCATTTACTATAGCATCCACTTCCATTTTTGTTATATCATTTCTAATAATCAACAATGGCACCAGATCACTCCCCTTCTCTATTTATTACACTTATTTAATAATATTCTTACACTTTGGACACTTTATGATAATATTTGATTTATTTATCGGTACCCGCACTTTTTGATTGCAAAAAGGACATACCGCAAGCCTGTGATCCACAAGTTTTAATATTTTGTCCTTATCCAGTCCGACTACGACATCATCGCCTATAAAAAATGCAGGCACACCGCTTATACCCCTTCTAATCATTTCATTTCGTGCTTCCTTGTCAATATTGATGTCTTTTTCTGTATAATGAATTTTATTTTGTGAAAGAAACTCCTTCGCTGTTCTGCAATGGGGTCAAGTGCTTGTAGTAAACATTATTACATTTTTCATAAAATTTCTCCTCGCTGTATTAATTCCAATATATTTTTTCTTGCTGATTTAATAAAGTCATGTGAAGCAGGTATTTTCTCCGATTGGTCTGGATAAATTTCCATGGAGATGTTTTTGCATTCCGTCTCTTTAATTATGCCGATTATCTTCCTCCAATCAACAACCCCCCTGCCCGGAATCCAGTGCTTATCGCTTATGCCGTCACAATCCGATAAATGAAGGCAGAACAGCCTGTCTTTCCACCTCTCAAGAATACCGCCGCAACTTTGACCTTCAATGAAATCATGAGATGAATCATAACATAAGCCTGCATAATCCGATATGAATTCTTCAAGAACAAAATCCAAATATTTAAGCATTCGAATGTTTTCAACTGCAACTTTCAGTTTTATATCCTCAGCCTCACCTATAATTTTTTCAAAAGATTTATAACCCATGGATTTATCCAATGCAATTCCTATACCGCTTGTTGAATGCAATACAACCATTTCAGCGCCGGACTCCCTGCATTCATTCATCCACCTTCTTATTTCATCAACCTTTTTAATTCTGTCACTTCCCTCAAACCATAAAGTGTTAATACCATCAGAAGGCAAGTGGACATTGTCAAGTTTTAAATCATAAGACTTTACAATTTTAATAAACTCTCTTCTGTCGATAAACTCAGGATATGTTTCATCCTCCCACCAGAGCATTAAATGGTCATATCCGGCTTCCTTTATCTCCTTCACTCTCTTTTCAAAAGCCTCTACATAACCATACCAATTAAATATACCTATATTATACATAAGCCTCTTCACCTGTCGCTTCTTTAAAACTTGTATCCCTTTTTCTTTTACCTGCGTTTATGAAAACAAATATCTTCATTGTTATAATTATAGTTTATAAGCCCTAAATTGTAAATGAAACATATCAATATTTTGAAAACTGCATTCAATGCCATTATTCTTATACACTAAAACACCAAAAAGACGGACTGAAAATGACTTGGCATTTTCAATCCGTCCTCATAGATATTCCTGCTTGCCGCTTAATTCTTTTGCCACAGTTCATCTGCAACAGGAGCCCATTTTAAGGCAACATCATAGCATTTTGCACTTAAATCGCGAACATTTTCCGGCTCTACCACATCTGTGGATTTAGCATTGGATTTTTCAACCATATTTGTCAGCCGTCCCGGATTATCCAAGAGAGGACAGGGTCGCAAATGATTGCAGTTAAAGGGTTGGTTCTCTTTATACTGCATGAATAAGGGTCTTTTGAAGGCATCCAGCAAGGTATTTTCATGAATATTTGTATCTGAGTAATGTATAAAGGCACAGGGCTCAATATCACCATTGGCATTAATATGCAAATAATTTCGCCCCCCTGCTATACAGCCATTTACATACTCCCCGTCATTCCAAAAATCCATGGTAAATATTGGCTTGTTCTTTCTGTATTCTCTTATTTTATAATACATATATTCACGCTGTTTTGCGCTGGCCAAAAGCTCCGGTACAGCGTCCTTGCCTATAGGTATATATGTAAAAAACCAAGCAAACTTTGCACCCTTTGCAATCATATCATCAATATATTCTTCACTGCCGATAACATCCGTATTTTTACTTGTATAACAACATGAAATACCGAAAGGAAGTTTTTTATCCTTCAATATTTTCATTGCCTTTACAACAGATTTATAGGTACCTTTTCCTCTTCTGAAATCTGTTTCTTCTTCAAAACCTTCAACACTTATGGCAGGTACAAAATTTTTGACTCGGAGCATATCATCGGCAAATTTATTATCAATAAGTGTTGCATTTGTAAATGCTAAAAACGAACAGTCCCCATGTTTCTCACATAGTTTTATAATATCATCTTTTCTGACCAAGGGCTCCCCGCCGGAATAAATGTACATATAGGTTCCCAGTTTTTTGCCTTGTTCAATTATACTATTCAAGGTGTCAAAATCCATATTCAGTTTATTTCCGTAGTCCGCAGCCCAACAACCCGTACAATGCAGGTTACAGGCTGATGTTGGATCCATCAATATAGCCCAGGGTATGTTGCACCCATATTTTGATCTGGCACTTTGTTGACGCTTACCGCCTAAAATAGTTGCATTAATAATAAAGTTTTCAAAGATCTTTTTTCTTACAGATTCATCAATATCTGCATACAAGCTCTCTGCAAGTTTATACCAATTGTTGTTCTTGTCTTGCAAAATAGGCTCTATCACATTCATTTGATTACTTACAATGCCGTCTTTGTCAAATCTTTTTACCCATTCAATAACCTTGGGAATATTATTTTCAGGGTCGGCATCCAAGTAAGAAAGAACCTTTTTTAATCCAAATGATTGCAAGCTTTCATATACATTTCTTTCACTCATTTAAACCCCTCCTAATATTCATTTGTATGCCCTTATTATATTATATGGAAGTTCAGGATACATTAGACAAAATCCTTTTGTGTCGGAAATTTTGACAGAATACTTATATTGTCGTATTTTGCGACATTATTTATATTTGTCTATATATAAGTACCCCTTGTTGATTGTATTATTATAGCAGTAAACAAAAATATATATGGAGTCACAAGATGAACAATTATGAAATGAATCGTCAAATAATTAAAATTGCAGTTGAAAATGGCATCCGTTATATTCAGGATTGTCCTAAAAGGGGAATACATAATCTTCTTGATTTAGGCGAATATTTCGCATCAGGCAGGTTTCAAAAATACTTTTTTGATTTGGCACATGAAATGTTAAGCAATGAAAACAGCAGCTACTATGATTTGATTGAAAATATTGTTAACAATACAAATCATGATACTATAACAAATTTCGGCATTAATATAGGGTATAACAGTTTCACTTATGCTGCAAAAATAATAAGGGATAATAAAAAGAATTTCAACTTCGACACATCATGGATTTCAATTTTAGATTATAGCGAAAAAGACAATTTCAATGTCAATGACATGCCCTCCTTGATAAAAGAGGGTAAAGGCCTCGGAATATATACCTATATGATAGAATTAAAGGACAATGACATAATAAGAGATTTAAACACAATTTTCAAAAATAATGATGATTGCGCTTTTGTTGTGCTTGTAAACCCCGAAATTATAAATGAGAAATCAGTAAAAGAAATAAGCTCTGCCACAAATTTATGTATATTGCTTTCCATAGACAGCTCAAACTTTGATAATAAGAAAGCAAAAATTTTATTAAAATACAAGTGTTTGTTTGGCAACTCCTATTATTATGACGACAATAATTATATTAATATTTTAAACGGTTGGTTCTCAGATAAAATACTGTCTATGAGTTCTAATTTTGGATTAGCTGTAAAAAATCAAAATTGCAGCCGAAAAACTGCTGATATTGTCAACAATTATACTTATAAATCAAGATATAGCAATCCATCAGTATTTTTAATGGATTTATACGGAGATATTGAGCGTATAGATAAGACTATTGCTAATAAATCTTGGTAACCCCTTCGATGGCATTTTTAATTAATTGCACAAATTGCCCAGGCGGCATCAGAGCACCTTCAATAAGCCACCGAGAAATAGCAATTCTGATTGCATCAGCATAAAATAAAGCATAAAATTCCACATCTTTATTGCTTTTAAAAATTTCTCTCAAATGTACTGCCAAAACAGAAGATAATACTTCATTGAAATATTCTGAAAATGAATTTTGCCCTTTAACTTCAAATGCGTTTTTATAAAAAATTTTATTTTCATAAAAATAATCGCAAATGCTTTCTAAGAATTCCCAAGTAGCTTGTAACTCCTTAATTGTAACAATAAATTCCGTATAATATATCCAATTAACCAAATCATACTTGTCCTTAAAGTGATAATAAAAGCTCTGTCTGTTCATATTACAGCCTTCAACTATATCACTTATGCTTATTTTCTTCATTGGGCGTTTTTGCATTAATGCTTTCATAGAGTTAGCTAATGCCCATTTTGTAATTTGAGATTCTGACATTATTAACACCTTCACTTTATAAAAATATATATAATCATTTTCCCTAATAGTTTATAATGTTTGCCATGCACCCCTATCCCCGATATTATCTGTCATTTGTAACATTTCCGTCACCGCTTACCGGTATTGCTTCCCCTAAAATCGATGCGGCCGGCTTATATATGCATTTAACAAAATCTTTTGCTCTTGCCAAAATTTCACGAAAATCCCTGAGGCTTTGACCCGCATATATCCTTGGATTTGCAGAAACACCATATGCATCAAGTCCAAGAGATTCAGAAATATACAGGGCCCGATATAGGTGATACTTTTGAGTTACTATAATAATCTTGTCAGCCTGAAAAATTTCCTTAGCCCTGTAGACACTGTCATAGGTCGAAATACCTGCATGGTCCATAAAAACATCTTCCGAGGCAATTCCCTTGTCAAGAGCATAGGACTTCATTGTATTTACTTCATCATAATACTTTTTGGTATTGTCCCCGGACATTAACAGCTTGCCGGAAGCACCCATCTTGTACAGGCTAATCCCTTGCAAAAGCCTGTCCTCAAGCATGGGGCTGGGACTTCCGTCCGCCCTTACGCCTGCCCCAAGAACAAGTATGCAGTCTGCCTTTAACTTTGCAGCTTCATCTTCCGATATAATTTTATCCTTCACTGAATTCTTAACATAAGCATCCATTGCAATAACCAATACGAATACAAATAATATTAACTTAAAAATCCATCCTATAATTTTTAACCCCGGCCACTTCTTAATATGTCATCAACTCCATTATTCCTTTATTATTTATTAATTACGATATCACTGCACATTGAATAGTTTGTTAGAATCTTCCGGTGCCTCTTCCCTGTTTACATTTGTGTAGCTTCTGATTTTTGATGCAACAGTAATTTTATAACTTTCAAACATTGAGTCACGTCCCTGTTTTTGGCCTAAACGATGTTCTGTTTGATTTCGCCACCTTTCCACTTCTTCTTCATTTTTCCATACCGACAGGCTTAAAAGCTTTCTTTCATCCACAAGGCTGGAAAAACGCTCTGAACTTATAAAACCCTTGTTCTCCAAAAGATACTTCTTAAGTTCAGCTGCCAAATTCAAATATTGGTCCATATGATTTTCTTTAATTATTACCTCAAATATTACATAAATCATTTTTAGGTCTCCTTTAATTTTTAATTTTTTTTAAATCTATATGTCTATATCATAATATATAAATTTTCAAGTTTTATTTAATTCTATTACCCCGATACAATGGGATGGATATTATCTTCTCATCAAGTCAATAAGCGGAAACAATACACGTTTTCCCATCATAATCAAGTCATCACTTTCTTTACTCATGCTCCACTGGGTTAAAACCCCCATAAGTGATGCCCTAAAAATTATAAAGTACTCATCACAACTCATGGTAGGCTGAAAGTCACCATCTTTCAGTCCTTTTTGAAGCACCTTGTCTATAAATTCTTGTTGCAACTCTAAAGAGATATTTTCTGTTGCCAACTCTTCATCAATCAATGCCTTTACATAGGATTTGGTAAATGCATGGCCATCCTTACTGACATAGTTAAGATAAGACTTAACAGCGTTTTTGTAAAGAGTTACAGCATCAAGATTCTCATCATATATGAAGAGCATACTCAATTCATTATTAAACCGTGAAGTCAGTTTGATAAGAATATCCTTTTTTGACGTAAAATAACTGTAAAATGTGCCTTTAGCCACACCACAGGATCTACAAATTTGACTGATGGTTACCTTGTCATATCCATGTTCTTTAACCAACTTCATTGCCATATCGGTGACTTTTTTTTCAGTTTCAAGCGCTTGCAAGTCACGATTGGTTGGTTTATTCTTCATCTGTTACATCCTTTCTTATTTTGATGAATTTATTTTATCACACATATTGTTAAACAACAAGCGTGTTAATAATTAAAAATACAACGTATAGACTTAACCAGCCTATACGTTGCAAGTATAAAAAAATATATAATTTATTAGTTGTTTACATAATCAGCCACAGACTTACCACAAACATATCCGCTTGTGAGGACCCAACCGTTATTTGCCCCACCGTATGTTACATATGGTTTCTTTTCAGTGAAAAGAACGCCTGCACAATCACTGCCTACACAGAAAAGTCCCTCAATTGGTTCACCGGAGGCATCAAGCACTTGTAATCTTGTATTTACATCAAGACCTGCACAAGTATTGTATGAGTAACTTGCCATCTTTACGGCATAGTAGGGTCCTTGACCAATTGTTTCAAGGTAAATCGCATCCTTGCTAAACTGTTCATCATTGCCTTTTGCACAATAACCATTGTAAGTTTCTACAGTGTTTTTTAGGACAGACGGATCCATTTCCATAGCTTTAGCCAGCTCTTCTATAGTATCCGCCTTGAAGATGAATCCCATTTCAATACCTGCGTCTAATACATCATATGCTTCAGGTAAAGGAGTATTTACAGGTATGTCTCCTGTGTAACCAAGAAATCCTGACGATACACCTCCTAAGAAATGTTTGAATCCATTGTCGCGTACATCATCAATCTGCTCACTGCTCCAGATACTGTAGAAATTAGGGCCGGCAATCCAAGAATCTAACATAGCTACACCGGTTTCAGCCGTAAAGCGCTCCCCGTCTGCAGCAACAGCTAAACTGTTAGGAGTAATACCAAGGAACATTGGCAGATCAGCGACTGACCAAACACTTTGCTTTCCTGTAATAAAGCTTTTCTCACCTTCAACCTTATTTATAGGGAAACCATAGCTGTGTGGTATGAACATAGGTGTACCGGACATGTGTACCTCCGGAGCCATTCCAATATTATAAGGGGCTGCCCCAATATCCATGGCTGACTGTATCATCTTACCGTCATTGCCATAAGAGCCATAAATTTTCCAGGTACCCTTAAGTGGATAATATTCATCCGTAAGGTATTTGTTAGTCATTTCTTTATTGCCTAAAAAACCACCAGTTGCTATAACAACCGCATCAGCTTTGATTGTGTATTCGATGCCTGTCAAGCGATTTTTCGCCTTTGCTCCTACTACAGCTCCGGTTTCATCGGTTATAAATTCATATGCTTCTGTTTCAAGCATATACTTTCCGCCTAAGTCAGTAAAATCATTTACAAGTTTATCGAAGTATGAAGCAATCTCACGCTTGTTATAACCAAGTACTGGTGCAAAGGGATGTTCATCTGATGAATTCGGGTACCATTGAAATTTAACCTTATACCAATCTTGAGGTGTAAAACCTGGTTTGGGGTCAAAATCAAACATTGCACCATGATCAAGAGCGAGCCAGTCAAAAGCAGGGCCTGAGTTTTCAAAATAAAGGTCTAACATTTCTTTCTTGGCATCGCCTTCGGTATATTCTGTCCATGCTTGATACATTGCATCTGCGTCAGTAAAATCTTCACCATTGTTGTATTTTTCTTTTACACGCGGAGGATTTATGGACTGTATTTCAGATGTGAGGGCAGTAGTACCGCCATAGCGACCCTGTTTTTCAATAATCAATACATCTGCTCCTTCTTCTGCTGCACGAAGGGCAGTATATGTACCACCGCCGCCCATACCTATTACTAAGACCTGTGTTTTAAGTTCTTCATGTCCGCCGGCTTTTTCCTGCGCTTTTTTAAATACACTAATGGAAGATTCTTCATTGCCGGCTGCTACAATTGCTTGCTTTATGCAGTCTTCAATTGCCACGCGGGCAGCAACACTGGTAACAGTTGCACCGGTAACTGCATCCACATTTACAGACTGGCTTTCAAGTATTCGTGGAAACAAGGCAGCTGCTACTGAGTCAATCATGGAGGCAGAACTGCCTGATTCTTGGTCAAAGGCTATTGATTCTATTGCATTTTCAGACACAGTTACTTTAACTATATCAGGCCAGGACATGCTAAAGCCATAGGCTTGCGCGGTGTAAGTTCCCGGAGCCATCATAGCCTTAATCTCGCTTTCAGCATTATTGTCTGTGTTGTTGCCAGAGGGTGGCTGTGTTGCAGCTTGTTGCGTGCATCCTGCCACTACGCTCATTATCATAATTAAGCAAAGCAGCAAGCTTAATACTTTTTTCATACTATTATTCCTCCTATTAAATTTCATTGACCTTCGGTCATTGGGATATATAAACAATAGCATATTGATAATTAATTGTCAAGTTAATTCAAGATACTAATATATAATAATATATAAATAATACATAATATTAAAAATATACTTCTAATTCCCAAATGACTTATGTTTAAAGTCATACCGCTTATTCTTTAAATAATTTATTATTCATTTAGCGGATGCTGGCTCTTTGATTCAGACGGATGTTGGTTTTTTGATTCATTTTTGATTCATAGTTTGACCAATTTGTCACATTGTGATAAAATAATCTTTGATTTTAAATATAAGCAGGTGACATTATGAAATTTTATCCTACAATTTTTAATGACGTATTATCCCCAATTGCCCCCGGACCATCAAGTTCTAATACAGCAGCACCTTATCGTATCGGACTAATAGGAAGAGATTTACTTTTTGAAAATCCCACAAGTTTAAAAATAGAAATGTCTGATTCCGGAGGATTTGCATCTTCCTTTTATAGCATGCAAAGTGACAAGGCTTTTATAGGAGGTTTTTTAGGCAAAAATCTCATTGATTTTGATATGGAAAATGCTTATGAGTTAGCCGAGTCCAAAGGACTGTCCTTCAAATTTTTATTTTCTGATAAAGTTCCCTCTATCCCCAGAGAGATTGCAGAAATAACTGT
>CAZTXR010000037.1:0-11516 GCA_964617605.1 uncultured Clostridia bacterium
GAAGAGTTAATGCTCTTGAATATGTTATGATTCCTCAATTTGAAGAAACAATCAAATATATACAAATGAAACTTGATGAAAATGAAAGAGGAAATCAAACAAGGCTTATGAAGGTTAAAGACATGATGGTTAAAGAAGCAATAGAAGAAAAACAAGCAAAAACTAAAGCTGCCTTTGATGATTATGTTAACAAATAAATAATAAGGGGGATATTCCTTTAAATGCTTGATCCACAGAGGGTTTCTGTCATTTAAAGGTATGTCCCCTTTCCTTTAATACATATTGTTTCCCCTAAATTTTCTCTTGACAAAAGCTGCATGTCCATATATACTTTGAATATCAAATTAATGGACATCTAAAATATTGGAGTTATTATGATATTAAACGAATTAAAAATAGGGGATCTGATTGCAAAAATTCCCATAGTTCAAGGTGGAATGGGAATTGGAGTGTCATTGTCAAACTTAGCAGCAGCAGTTGCAAATGAAGGTGGCATTGGAACAATATCCGGAGTTCAAATCGGATTTAGGGAGCCTGACTTTTTAAAGGATCCCGTAGGGGCAAATTTAAGGGCTATAGGAACAGAAATAAAAAGAGCAAGAGAAAAAACTAAAGGAATTATAGCCATGAATTTTATGGCAGCAATGAACAATTATGAATTGTATGTTAAAAAGGCAGTTGAAGAAAAAATAGATTTAATAGTGTCAGGTGCCGGGCTTCCTATAGCACTTCCAAAGCTGGTTAAAGGAAGCAATACAAAGATTGCCCCCATAGTATCTTCTGCAAAAGCTGCAAAAATAATAATCAGAAGCTATTTGAAATCAGACAGGCTTCCGGATGCTCTTATAGTTGAAGGACCCTTGGCAGGAGGCCACCTTGGATTTAAAATGGATGACTTAATCGAAAATACATGCATGGAGCTTAAAGATATAGTAAAAGAAGTAAAATTATTGTTAGGTACATTAGAGGAAGAATATAAAGTGAAAATCCCTGTAATTGCAGCAGGAGGCATAAGAAGCAAGGATGATATTGTTGAGCTTAAAAATGCAGGTGCCGACGGCTTTCAATTATCGAGTTTATTTGTTCCTACTGCAGAATGTGATGCTCACCAAAATTTTAAATCGGCATATATTAATGCAACTGATGAAGATGTTAAAATTATAAAAAGCCCCGTAGGAATGCCTGCAAGGGCAATAGAAACAAAATTTTTAGCAGAAACTGAAAGAATTATAAAAAAGTGTCATAAATGTATGCCTGACTGCAATCCCAAAGAGATTCCATATTGTATATCAGAGGGCTTGTTGAATGCAGTTGAGGGCAGAGACGGCCTGATTTTTTCGGGAGCTAAATTAAGCAATATAAATAAACTTTCAACAGTGAAAGAGGTAATAAATAATTTAATTAGTTTATAATAAATAATTCAAAAAATATCTTGACAAAACATTTGGCTTGTTATAGTATGTCACTTAATATAAATATTTGCTGTGAAGAGGAACAGTAATGAAACATGGATTTAGAGAGAAGGTTGCTTGGTGAAATACCTTTATCCCAATGTTGATTGAACCCGCCTCGGAGCGTTTGGGGGTAACAACCCAAAGGGCACAACCCTTATTTTAATGAGATGCTGCATTAAATGCAGTTAGAGTGGTACCGCGGACATCCGCCTCTTTTAGAGGCGGATTTTTTTAATGACCAACCACACAGAAGGTCAAATTTAGAGAAAATTAAAGAAGGAGGTTCATTATGAAAGGGGACACATTACAAATTTTAGGATCTATGATTATTTACATGGCTGTTGTTATTGGCATTGGATTATATTATGCAAAGCGTGCCAATGAAAGCAGTGAAAACTATTTTTTAGGAGGTAGATCACTTAGCCCGTTGGTTACAGCTATGAGTGCTGAAGCATCCGATATGAGCGGATGGTTGTTAATGGGTCTTCCGGGAGTTGCTTACTGGTATGGATTAAGTGATGCAATATGGACTGCAATAGGTTTAGCAGCAGGAACATATTTAAACTGGTTATTTATTGCAAAAAGACTTCACAACTATTCGGTTGCAGCAGGTAATTCCATAACGCTTCCTGATTTTTTCAGCAATCGTTTTAAAGAAAAGAATAAAATAATTATGACTATTTCGGCAGTATTTATTTTGGTTTTCTTTACTGTTTATGCTGCCAGCTGTTTTGTAACAGTCGGAAAACTTTTTAATGCATTGTTTGGGTTTAAATATCAGTATATGATGATATTAGGAGCAGCATTCGTATTGTTTTATACTTATTTAGGAGGTTTCCTGGCAGAAAGCGCATCGGATACAATGCAGGCATTTGTTATGATAATTGCCTTAGTTACAATATTGCTTGTAGGCACTTTTTCAGCAGGAGGAATTGCTCAAATTTCACTGAATGCAAAATCAATACCCGGGTTTTTCGAATTTTTCGGTATAGCATCACCGAAGGTAACGGATGGGGTGCAGGAGCTTATAAATGGAGTACCACAATTTAGTGCAGCAGGAGAATACGGATTGTATACTATTTTATCAACTCTCGCATGGGGTCTCGGGTACTTTGGAATGCCACAGGTCCTCTTAAGATTCATGGCAATCAGAAATCCTGATGAATTAAAAACATCAAGACGAATAGCGTCAGTTTGGGTGTTGATTTCATTGGGTGCTGCTGTGGCCATAGGAATAATCGGGAGAACATTGTTCCCGACATCCCTGTTAACATACAGTGAATCAGAAAGTATTTTTATAGTATTGTCATCAAATTTGCTGCCTGCATTGCTTGCCGGATTTGTAATGGCAGGAATATTGGCTGCAACCATAAGCTCTTCAGATTCATACCTGTTGATTGCAGCATCCGCATTTTCAAAAAACATATATCAGCATTTAATTAAAAAGGATGCAAGTGATAAAGAGGTTATGAGTATTTCAAGAATTATTCTGGTTGCAATCAGTATCATAGGAATATTTATTGCAATGGATGAAAACAGCGTCATTTTTACCATAGTATCATTTGCTTGGGCGGGGTTTGGAGCTACATTCGGACCTATTACCATATTTTCATTGTTTTGGAAAAGAACAAACAGGGAAGGGGCAATTGCAGGAATGCTTTCCGGAGGTATAATGGTATTTGTGTGGAAATTAATTTTAAAGCCAATGGGCGGATTATTTGGAGTGTATGAACTTCTTCCTGCATTTATAGTATCTTGCATATTCATATATGCAGTATCCAAAATGACCGCAGAGCCATCTCAGGAAATTCAAAACGAATTTGAAATGGTAAGAAAACAATAAAGTATTTCATTTACTGCATCATGCAAAGTTTTGTCGTTTAAAACTTCTATGGTGCAGTATTTTTTATAAAGGTGGAGCCTTTCCTTATAAAGGGTATAAACTTTGTCCTTTCCTTCTTTTAACAAGGGGCGGGTACTTATGTCGATATCTTCTATTATTTTTTCAGGAGGTCTGTTTAAAAACACAATGAGGGAATTTTGCTTTAAATAATCAATATTTTCTTTTCTTTTAACTATTCCTCCTCCGGCTGCTATTATTAAAGATGATTTATCTCCTAAAATTTTCGCACACTTACTTTCTGCATTTCTGAAATATTCTTCGCTTATTTCAAACATTTCAATAATGCTTTTTCCTTCTGCAGATTTTATATATTCATCCATGTCCACAAAGTTCATATTTAATTTTTTGGATAATAAAAGTCCAACAGTTGTTTTCCCGCTTCCGGGCATACCTATTATAACTATATTTTTCATTGTTCGTCCTTTAAACTGCTCTGAATATCCTTGCAGCATTTCATTATTTGAAAATAAATATCATTGATATATTTGGAATATTGCTTGTTTTCCAAAAAATTTATACAGTTTTCTGCAACCTGCCTTTCCCTGCCTTCATCATAAATGGGAAGCCCTTGCCGTCTTTTGTAAAGACCTATTTCATTTACAGCATTAAACCTTTTTTCCAATAATTTAACTATTTCTTCATCTATGCTGTTTATTTCTGTTCTTGCTTCATTAAGTTCCATTTTTCACCGTCCCTTTCCATAATTAAATCAAGTATCACAAGTGCACAGGCCCCTTCAATCACCGGTATGACTCGAGGAACAATACATGGGTCATGGCGCCCCTTAATATCAATAAGTGTATTTTCCATTGATGATAGATCAAGAGTATTTTGTGAAGATTGTATTGATGGTGTGGGTTTTATGGCGGTTCTTAATACTATTGGCATTCCGTTGGATATTCCTCCTAATATGCCGCCATTGTTGTTTGTAAGGGTAATTACTTTATCATCATTTACGGCGAATTGATCATTTGCTTCCCTGCCCGTCATTTCGGTTATTTTAAAACCTGCACCAAATTCAATACCTTTAACAGATGGTATCGAAAATATCATGTGGGATAATTTGCTTTCAATTGAATCAAAAAATGGCTCTCCATAACCGGCGGGAACATTAATTATAAATGTTTCAACAATTCCCCCCAATGAATTCCCCTTTTCTTTATATTCCATTATGCGGTCTGTCATATGTCTTCCTTTTTCGGAAGATATTACGGGAAGTCTCATTGTTTTTAAATTCATTATAGTTTCCTTATCAATGTTTTCAACAGGTTCATCACTTATATCATAAATACTTTTTATGTGACTTCCTATGTATATATTTTTGCTTTCTAAAATTTGCAGAGCAAGAGCTCCCGCAAATAAAAGCGGTGCTGTAAGTCTGCCGGAAAAGTGACCTCCTCCCCTATAGTCATTGTAGGAAGAATATTTAATATGTCCTGTATAATCGCTGTGACCGGGTCGAATGATATCTTTTAACCCTCTATAATTTTCAGAATTTTTATCCTCATTAAAAATTATTGCAGCAAGGGGTGTTCCGGTGGTTTTTCCTTGAAAGAAGCCGCTTAATATTTTGTACTCATCATTTTCCTTTCGCTCAGTGGACAAGGGACTTTGACCCGGTGCCCGTCTTTTCATTTGTTGATTTATATAACCTAAATCCAAGGTAAATCCTGACGGCAAACCATCAATTACTACTCCTATACCCTCTCCGTGAGATTCTCCAAACATACTGATTTTTAATTTATTCCCTATATCAGAGCTCATTTATTATCCCTCCTAAGTTTTTATAATCATCCCAAAACTTCGGATATGATTTATTTACTGCTGTATGTCCCTCTAAAAGAATCGGATTTTCACATTTTGCAGCAGCTATTGCAAGTGCCATAGCAATACGGTGGTCCTTCCAGCTTTTAACCTCGGCACCCCCATGCAAGACATGCGTCCCCTTGATTATGAGTCCCTCATTTGTTTCCTTTACATAAGCCCCCAATTTATTCATTTCTGAAGCTATAGCCCTTAGCCTGTCGGATTCTTTAAGTCTTAGCCTCCCTGCCTTGACTATATTAGTTTCACAGTTTTCTTTCAATGCTGCAAGAACAGTAATTATAGGTACTAAATCCGGTATATGGGAAGCATCAACAGTTATTTTATCCGGATTTAAAGAATATTTTTCTATTATATTTAATATTTCCTTATCCCCCTGGAGCGAATCATAATTTAAGCCATGACACTCTATCTTGTTTCCCAATGCATTGGCTGCAAGAAAAAATGCAGCTTGTGAAAAATCACATTCAACTGTATAATCATGAGCTTCGTACCTTTGATTTCCTTTTATGAAATAATTATGCTCATCAAATTTTTCTATGTGTATCTTAAAACTTTTCAAAATATCCATTGTTAAGTCAACATAATTTTTAGATTCTAAAAGGCCTCTGATTTTCACAAAAGAATCCCCGTTAAGCAAAGGAAGAGCAAAGAACAAGCCTGTAATAAATTGAGAGCTCACATTGCCGGGAATTTCATAAGGGCCGCTTTGCAAACTTCCCCTTATCCCAAGTGAGGTTGCTTCTGTATTTATTTCGTATTCTATATTTGATTTTTTAAAAATATCATAATAAGGCTCCAAAGGTCTTTCAAATAAGCTGTTTTTTCCTGTAAAGACACATTCATCAGTTAATACTAAGGAAAGAGGTATTAAAAACCTTAATGTGGAGCCTGATTCATTGCAGCTGATATTATCTGAGATTATATTATTTCTTTTAATCAGCAAAAAATCATGCCCTGCTTCAATATCTGCACCTAATACTTTCATACCTTCAATTGTAGCTCTTATATCATCAGAAAATATAATATTCTGTATTTTGCTTTCCCCCTCCATACAGAGAGAAGCACAAATTATTGCCCTGTGGCTCAAGCTTTTAGATGGGGGAATTGCAATTTTTCCTGACAGCAGGGTAGGCTTTATTAATAAACTCATTGTTTCTCCTAATTAGCATTTATGATTAAAATCTATCATATTATCTTGGGATGTCAATAGTTTTTTAAATGGCAAATATTTTTTAAAAAGAAAATTGATAAATTATGAATAAAATGGTACAATCAATTAACAAATACAGGGCATTCTTTAAGGTTAAACGCACAGGATAAGCTCCTTAAAGCTGTGCCTCACTTCATTTATTTTATGAAAAGAACGACAAAAAAACGGAGGAATTATGAGCAAGAAAATTGTTATAGCTTTAGGCGGAAATGCATTGGGAAATGACCCGCAGGAACAGAAAGAAGCGGTAAGACACACTTCAATATCAATAGCAAATTTGATTGAAGCAGGAAATCAGGTAATTTTATCTCACGGCAACGGTCCACAGGTAGGAATGATTAATTTAGCAATGGATGCAGCTTCTAAATCAGAAGCAGAGACTCCTGAAATGCCTTTCCCTGAATGCGGCGCTATGAGTCAAGGTTATATAGGTTATCATTTGCAAAATGCCATACAAAATGAATTGAGGGGGAGGGGAATAAAAAGGTCAGTTGCAACAGTTGTAACCCAGGTTGTGGTTGATAAAAATGATCCTGCATTCCATAACCCCACAAAGCCTGTAGGTTCATTTTACACTAAGGAAGAAGCAGACCTAATGATACAAAAGGGCTTCACATTCAAAGAAGATGCAGGAAGAGGCTACAGAAGAGTAGTTCCTTCTCCCAAACCAATTGACATAGTGGAAATTGATTTTATAAAATCTTTAATAGAAACAGGAAATATTGTTATAGCGGCAGGAGGCGGAGGAATTCCCGTAGTGGAAGAAGACGGGATTTTAACAGGTGTTCCGGCAGTAATAGATAAAGATTTTACAACAGCGAAACTTGCAGAATTAGTTGATGCGGACAGTCTTATAATATTGACGGCTGTTGAACAAGTGGCCATAAGATTTGGCAAGCCCGATCAATTATGGTTATCTCAATTAACTGTGGAAGAAGCAGAAAAGTATATTGCCGGCAGGGAATTTGCAGAAGGCTCAATGCTGCCAAAGGTAAAGGCTGCAATATCATTTGCTTCATCCAAGGCAGGAAGAAAAACGCTTATTACTTCATTGGAGAAGGCTGCCGACGGCTTAGAGGGCAGGACAGGAACTTGGATAGGATAATATAAGAGCTGCCCAATTGGTAGTTCTTATTGCAATATCAATGCAAATATGATATAATTTATTAAAATAACGGCATGTGGGAGGTATTATGAAAAAAGTAAATAAAATTATATTGCTGACAATTGTGTTGGCTATGTTGTTTACAATGGCGGCAAATGCTTTAACCTTCGGTGATATCGCAAATCATTGGGCAAAAAGCTACATAGAGAGAGTTGAAAAAAACGGATTGGTTTCCGGTTATGAAGATGGTACCTTTAAACCGGATAATAATGTGACTGTTTTGGAATCCTTGGTAATGATGTCAAGACTTTATGAAATCGATGATGAAATAAAGGAGCAAATTATAGCTGAATATAAGCCTTCCTTGAGAAAGTCTGAAAACATTACGGGTTATGATTGGTCCTTAGACTATTTGCCCCTTGCAGTCGAGCTTGGGATAGTATCAGAGCAGGCCGTTAAAGATATGTTTTCGAAGAAAACAATTATGGCAGATGCAAAAAGAGAAGAAGTGGCAGTTCTTCTTACAAAGGCTTTGGGGTTGGAAGACGATGCAAAAAGCCTTAAAGTATACACCCTTCCATTTAAAGATGGAGATGATATAGCTGCTTCCGCAAGGCCATATATTTATATCATGTATGAAAAGAAAATAATGCTTGGCGATGATAAAAAGAATATTAACCCTAAGGATAAAATAACAAGAGCGGAAATAGCTACCTTGTTGGACAAGGCCTATGATTATATAAATGATAATGAGCTTGTTCCAAATTTGGATAAGTATGAAACTACCACAACCGTTGCCGGAATGATTACTGAAATCCAAACAGGCAGGACAGAATCATATATATATTTGAAAGACGACAGGGAAGTTGAATCTATCGTAAAGGTAAATGCTGATACTGAAATTACTGTAAACGGAAGGTCAAGAGACTTATCTGATTTAAAGGCGGACATGCTTGTTGAATGTAAAATTAATGAGGATAGACTTGCATTAAAAATTGAAGCCGACAGCAGCAAGGATGTAGTAAGGGGTACAATTAATTATGTTGCATATGTATCACCTGCATCAATTACAATATATGATAAAGACAGAAATAAGCTTACATATGATATAGGAACAGATATAGACGTATACCATGACGGAAAAGCAACAGAACTGAAAAAACTTGAAAAAAATGATGAAGTAACACTTTTGTTGGACGGGAAAAAAGTATATCAAATAAATTCCATAAGCCGCATAAAGCATTATGACGGAGTTATTACATCAATCGATTATAATTATCCCATAAAAATTACCGTGAAAACAGATAAGGGACTTTCAAAAACATTTGTATTTACCGCTGATGTAGATGTAACAAGAAATGATGATGATTCAAGTTTTGATCAGATCAGGTCTGGCGATGAAGTTACCATAACCACTGAATATGACGAAATGATTGCAATTAACACCATTGCCAAGGAAGCAGAAATACGCGGGATTATTAAAGAAATATTGATTGATTCGAAAAGTAAAATTAAAATAGAAGATGAAGACGGTGATGTTACACAGTATTCTGTCAGCAGCAATGTAATAATCACAGTCGGAAACAAAAATGTATCCATATATGATTTGCGAATCGGATATAATGTAGAGTTAAATGTTTCAGGTGATGAAATAATTACTATGGAAGTGTCGCAAATAGAAACGGCTAAAAGCTTCTCCGGTAAAATTATATATATTAATACAAGCGATAAATTAATAATGATGCAGAATAATACGGGGACCGGAAAAACAGAGCTTATTTATTTATTAATTACAAATAACACAAAGATATTTGATACATCCGGCTCTACCAAATACTTTAAGGATTTGCAGGAAGGCAAAACCATAATGAGTTTCGCTGTGCCTAATGGCGGGGAGTATACAGCAACAAGCATAATGATACAGTAAAAGCATCGATAGATGCTTTTTTCCTAAATGGGAGGATAGTATGAAGAAAATATTATTGGTCATAACAATTTTAGTTTTCATATTTACAACAGCATGCACCCAGTTGCCTTTATCCGAAGAAACAGGGTTAGGTCCGGGAGAATATGAAGGAATTGCCAGTACGGAAGAAATTAAAAATGAAAATAAAACATTAAAAGAAGAATTAGAAAAAGCTAATCAGGACTTGGATGATAAAATTGATGAATTAGAAGATTTAAAAAATGAATATTTAAGCTTGGCTAAAAGCAATGAAAATATTATATTTAGGTTGGAAGAAGCTGAATCTAAGCTAAAAATAGTTGAAAGCGAGGATATTCCGAATTTCAATATTGAGGATACTGATAAAAACAGCATAACTTCATATTTGAGGGACAGCTCTAATTTAATTGATGGCAGTATAAAGGGCATTGATCTTATAAGCACTGATAAAAGCATAGTTTTTAGAACCTTAGGATATGGGAAAAACTACAGTCAAATATTCATATGGGATGAAGGAGAAAATAAACCTGCATTAATTGAGGGAGCAGCCTTTGATAAGGATGGGTCCTATGAATGGTTTGGTAAATATCTCTTAATAAAGGGCGGAAGCAAAAATAAAGTATTAGATATTGAAAATAAGTCTATCAGAGGAACCTTTGATGAACCTGAGAAATATCAATTGCTTGAAGGGACAACAACAATACTGTTAAAAGAAGACAATAAATTTGTTTTATATGATTTTATAAGTGATACTAATAAACAAATCAACTTAGACAATAATAAATATACTGACTTTAATTTGCAAAACAATACACTTCTGTTTACAGGAGCATATGATGATGAAGGTGTTGAATATGAAATAAGAGCATCCTTTGCTTTGGATAAATTGAAGGAAGCATATGAGATAAAAAACACTGATGAAGTGCTTGAGTCAACAGATGATATAGATGAAACTGAAGATACCGTATAAATTGACAGTATTCTCTTAGAGTGTAAAACAATAGAATTAGCAGGAGAAAATATAGTTTAATGATTTATGATGTTATAATTATAGGTGCAGGACCTGCAGGTTTATTTGCAGCAGCAAATATTAAAAATAAAAAAGTTTTAATTATTGAAAAAAACAAAATGCCGGGGAAAAAGCTGCTGCTGTCAGGAGCCGGACAATGTAATTATACTAATAACTGTGAAATAAGTGAATTTCTAAAAAAATACGACGACAAGGGCAGGTTTATTAAAACTGCCCTTTATAATTTTACAAATAAGGATTTAATAAACTTTTTTAATGAAAAGGGTCTTAACAGTACAATCAGAGAAGATAATAAAGTTTTTCCTTATTCGTTTAAAGCTGTTGATGTGCTTAAGGTTTTGATTGAAAGCGTGAAGCCGGCAGAAATAGTTTTAAATAGCGGAGCAGAAAAGGTATCTTATGATGAAAGTAATAAATTGTTTTATATTAAGACAGATAATAATTCCTATGCCTGCTATAATCTTGAAATAGCTACGGGAGGCAAGTCTTACCCCAACACCGGCTCCACAGGTGCCGGATATGAATTTGCCGGGTCCCTGGGTCACACCATTGTTGAACCTAAACCTGCCCTTACCCCTGTTTATGTAAAAGATTATCAATTCAGCGAATTATCCGGTATTTCATTTGAAAATATAAAGATTTCACTGTTTAAAAACAATAAAAAGGCAAAAGAGTTTACAGGGGATTTTTTGTTTACTCATGTAAACATTTCAGGACCTGTAATAATTAATAATTCAAGGTATATGGAAGCTAAAGATATACTTAAGATTAATTTTACATGCTTTCATAATGAAGATGAATTCAGGGTATATTTTGAAAATTTAGTCTCCTCTTCGAAGTCAAATTTAAGGACAGCATTAAAAGAGCTGAATCTCCCAAAGCGTTTTGTTGATAAAATACTTGAAATATCTAATCTTGACGGAAGTTTATCCTGCAGCCAGCTTAATAAAAGTTCAAGGAAAAGGTTGATTGAACTGTTTTCAGCCTATCCTATGGAAATTAAAAATCTTGGTGATTATCATATTGCCATGGTTACAAAGGG
>CAZTXR010000038.1:0-11258 GCA_964617605.1 uncultured Clostridia bacterium
TTTTCAAGATTAAATGATACTATATTCGAACTTAACCATGTAGATTTTGAGGAATATTGTAATTCATTTTTGTTTACCTGGGGTAGCATAACATTTTTATTACTAAATTCAATAATTTCATTTAAAATTTATTAGAAATAATAAAGGAAAATACGCAGGTCATAAATATTTTAGCGTGATAAAAGTGTAATTGGGTAACATATAAGTAATACTTTTAAAAAAGGTGAATTTGAAAAAATCAGTGTGGGTAAAATGAGTAAGCAATCAGATATAATTATTTTTTTTGTTTCTTTAAAAAATAACAAACTACACTTACACAAATAATTAAACCTGTAATTGCAGGTTTTAAAATTGACATTCCTGCCTCACCGCTAAATACAATACTCCAAATTATCTTTAAAACAGCCGCCCCTATAATGACCCCAAGAAGCCATTTCCATTTTCTTTTCCATGCGGCCATAATAAGCATGATAAAAAACAAAGGAACTGCTAAGCTCATCAGTATTTTGGGGGCAGTCCATATACCCTTTAGATATTCCATTTCAAAAGCTAAGAATGATAAAATTTGTGGGCTGTTTGCAGAAGGCGCAGGAAACCAAAACATGCTTGTAAACAGCGCAAATATTGATGCAAATATACCTGTAAAGCTTTTTTTGAATGCAAATAAAACCATCGGTATAATAAATAAAGGCCTGATATACCAACTCAATATATTATGATGGCGTTCAAATGCCCAGTTAAAAAACATATCATTTGACATGAACAGTACAAGAAATATCATGGTAGCAACCGCTAAGAACATTCCTAATAAAAAGTCTGTTTTTTTATTCATGATAATCCTCCCAGTGATTTTTATATTGAATTCCATTTAATATTATATTCAAAAGTGAATCTATAAAACTATTTACATCCTCTTTATTATGTTCATATTTGACATTTCCAAATTCATTAAGCATATATTCATTAACAGAATCATTTAAGGATTGCAGTATTAAACTTAATGCTAAAGGATTGACGCTACTATCTATTTCACCTTTGGATTTGGCGCTTAGTATCATTTGTAAAAAAAATGATTCCGACTGCTTATGTCCTTCCTTAATGATCGAAGACTTTGCTGTTTCGTTGCTTTCTTTTGAAAACTGCTCCCCTAAAGCCGCATACTTAGGATAATCTTTTGCGAATTCTACCCCTTTAATAAATAGTAACCGAATTTGCTTTATTAGTGTCATGGCGTGAAATTCATCTAAAACACTTGAAAAATATTTGATTTTTTCATTGATTGCTAAAGTCATAATATAAACATATAAATCCAATTTATCTATAAAATATTGATAAAAGCTTCCTTTGGCAATACTAGAATTTTTGCATATTTGGTTTATGCTGGCAGTGTTATAGTCTGCCGTGGAAAATTCATCTATGGCAGCTGAAATTATTAAGCTTCTTTTTTCATCAGGCAAGTTGAAAAATGTTTCTTGTGGCATACAATCCTCCTTTTAGCGATTGGCGACCATGTGGTCGCACAGTGTTTATATTATATGACCACATGGTCATAATGTCAATATAAATGTTATTGCAAAACAAAATAAATGTTATTGCAAAACAAAATATTCACTTATCATTGCTCTTTATCTATTGAAAACACACGGTTTATACTATATAATGGGTTAAAATGTTAAATAATCTTATTGAAGCAGGTCATAATTAGGAACGCAATTACATTTATAGATACGGAAGTCATACCGGAAACAGGAAAAACAAGGGGGATGTTTATGGAAATAAAAAGAAAGGGCAAATATATCTGGTTTTGTATTTTTGTAATTGCATGTTTAATATACTTTGTAGGCTATTATTTTAAATTGAGCTTCATTAATCCTCAAATACATTTTTATTTTAAGATGGGTTTGTTTATTATTTTTGTTATAGCTTTAAATAAAACAGTAGGAAGTAATTTAAAGTTTATAAAATATATATTAATTATCATGGCTATAATATTTGTGACACTAAGCAGCCTATATCATCTGTTTTTTGAACAGTTTATGTATGTTACCGTAATTGACCTGAATGGACAGGATATAGCAGTCCAAGAACACAGCATGTATGATGAATATTGCATCAGCTTTTATAAAGTGAAATATAGATTTTTAAAACAATTTTTGATATCATACTTTTGCTTGGATTATCCTGCCTTTCACAATGGTGATTACAGGGTTATATATTCCAATGATCAAGAGGTCCATATAGAATACAGAAATCCAAATTATGATTTTCCCCAAAGGGTCACTGTTAAATATTAAAGAAAATATAGGATTTGTATACGAGAAAACCCCTTATAATGCTTTTATCTGTTTGATAAATATAGTTAGGGGTAATAAATATTTGAATAAGAAGAAAACAAGCACATTATTACCATCCCCTTGACGTATTCACCCGGACAAGGTATTGTAAGTTTATTGTGATTTCTAATAAGTGATGAAATATAGTGATGTTGAGAGATGGAGGATAAAGTGAGAACCTATCGTATCGGTAAATTAGTAAATGAAACAGGAATTACGCAGGATACACTGAAATTTTACGAAAGACAGGGGATTATGACTTCCAATAAGGAAGATTCCGGATACAGATATTATAATGTGCCAGATTGTGGAACAATTATGCAAATAAGGTATTTAAGACAGTTGGGTTTTACTGTTAAGGAAATATCGCATTTGATGAAAGATGCTGACTCAAAAAAGGTAGTGAATATTGTTGAACAAAAAATCGAAGAAATTAATAAAAGCGTCCAAAGGCTGAAGCACACAAAGGAAGCATTGGAAAGCTATCATGCATTATGCATTGAAATTAATGAAAAACCTAATCAATGGCTAATTGAGGATTCACCTGATTACTACTTTTTAAAGCACACTACTGCTGCAAATTTTTTGGAAGAAAAAAGTATAAGCAAGTATATAAAAAGATGGGCAAATGAATTGATAGATGTGCAAATGTCTCTTCTTATACCTAAACAAAATATATATTCGGAAAATGTGGATGAGTGTTTTTGGGGCTTTTCAGTAAAAGAAAAATCACCGCAAACTGATAAAATGGATAAGGATAAATTAATAATGAAAATTCATTTTGGCAAATGCTTTAAATATATTTTTTCCCAAGAATCAAAAGAATTCAGTTCTCCCAAAATATTGGATATACCTCTTAAGCTAATTGACAGTCTTGGTTATTCAGTAGCCGGAGATGTGCTTTGCCATTATATTTCTCAAACAGCTGAAATTATTGATGATAAAAAAGTGCTTATGGATAATTTTGTTATAATGATTCCTATTTTTTAAATTGTTCTTGACTTGTGTCTTAGACACAGCTTTATACTTCGGATTGGTAATAAAATATCAACCAGGAGGAAAAGATGAAAAGACTATTAATTCTATTTTTGGCAGTTTGCATACCGGTGTTTCAGACATCTTGTGCAAAAGTTGAAAAAGAAGAAGAAAAGCCGGGAAAGGAAGAGGAACAAGTACAAAATGCTGATCCTAAAATAAGCTATAAAGCAGGAACATATACTGCAGTTGCCATGGGGCGTGGCGGTGACCTAATTGTGGAAGTAGCATTTAATGAATCAGAAATTACGGATATTAAGGTAAAGGAACATAATGAAACTGAAGGAATAAGTGATAAACCTATATCAGAAATACCAAAGGAAGTTATAAAAAACCAATCCTTGGCAGTTGATATAGTTTCAGGAGCAACGCAAACTTCCAAGGCACTTTTAGCTGCCATTGAGGATTGTGTTGTGCAATCAGGGGCAGACCCAACTGTACTTAAAGAAAAAGGCCTTGAAAATGATAATATAAAAGGTGAAAATGAAACTGTCAGTACAGATGTGGTTGTAGTTGGTGCGGGTGCATCGGGTACAAGTGCTGCCTTGACTGCATTACAAAATGGAGCCAATGTTATTCTTTTGGAGAAAACCGCCTTTCCGGCAGGCGCAGGAACGGCTGCAGGCTCAATGTTTTCGACAAACAGCCGCCTTCAAAAAGAAAATGGAGAATTTGTTGATCCTGAATGGCTCTATGACCAATATATGCTGACAAGCAACTACCACGCAAATGGAGCCTTGGTAAAAAATATAATAAACCATTCAGGCGAAACTGTTGACTGGCTTCTTGATAATGGAGTTAAGCTAACAAATCTTCCTGCAGGAATGCAATCAGGTTCAATGAAAATGATTGAGGAAAATCCGGCTACGGCAAATGCCTATGTAGAAGGCGGTATTCCGGCAATTACAGGCTTGCATAAATTATTCAAAGAAAGTGGCGGTGACCTCAGATATGAAACACCTGCCTTTGAAATACTTGTAAATGATGGAAAGGTATCAGGCGTTAAAGCTACAAAGGCAGACGGCGGCATACTTACCATTAATGCAAAGTCGGTAATTATTGCAACCGGCGGATTTGCAAACAACCCTGAAATGGTAAAGGAATACTTTCCAAACAACAATTTAGGTGCATATGATCTTGTAGGCGGTGCTCAAGGTGATGGACTTAAGATGGCATGGAGTGTCGGAGCGGGGAAAACAGGAATAATTCCGCAAAATTACGGGGTTATGCCAAAAACAGACTTCGGATACGGAGATCCGATTATGATGCCCTTGCTATCTCCTATTTTATTCGTTAATAACCAAGGTGTCCGTTTTGGCAATGAAACAGTTTTCAATGAAGCTACCAGTGCCGTAAATACATTTCGCTCCCTTCCAAATGAAGATTTGTATTCAATCTTTGACACCCAGCTTATTGAAATAGTTAAGGAAAAAGGCCTCATAGGACTTATGGACCTGGACAGCGCATTTATAGGCAAGCAAAGAACCTTTGTGGAAGTCGGCTGGAAGACCGATAGCGATGAAAGATATATAGAATCAATAACACCTTACGATTTAACAGAGCGTTTAAATGAACTTGTTGAAGAAGGATTTATCATAAAGGCAGATACAATAGAAGAATTAGCAGAAAAACTGAATATGCCAAAACTTTCAGCCAATGTTGACAGATATAATGAGCTTTGCAATTTAGGAAAAGATGAAGATTTCTATAAAGATTCAAAATACATGCGCGCAGTTAACAAAGGACCCTTTTATGCAGCTAAGTATGAATATGTTAACTTTATAGGTACCTTAGGTGGAGTTCTTATAGATGAAAGCGCACAGGCATGCAGACAGGATGGAAGCCCCATTGAAAATCTATGGGTTACAGGTCTTGACGCAGGCGGAATGTATGGAGATTCCTATGTTTATCTCGAGGGGGGAACATTAGGCTTCGCATATATATCAGGTCGTATAGCCGGTGAAAATGCAGCAAATAATTCAATTAAATAAAACATTTTCTTGGCAATGCAGTTTTGCAAGGTAGCAACTGGGTAGCATTCCAGTGTCTTTGGCCATGCGAATATGCAATGAGCGGGAAGGCGTGCCAGTATTGTTTTTCCGGTGGCCAGTTTGAAGCTTTGGCAAAGCGTAAAAAACCTATGCCTTTTATTCCGGGGCCTCAGGATGTTGCCGAAATCATTAATTATGCTATTTGCAGCTGTGGTGCTGATAGCGTTCAAATTACAGGTGGCTCAACCTTTATGCCGGAGAAAGAGGAGCAATATATTACCGCATACATGACTGAAATAAATGAGCGGGTAGGACGGGATAAAATTTTGGGAGAAATTTTGCTTTACATTACTCCCCCTGATAAAAAGGATATAATCGATCGCTATTTTGAGCTTGGTGCTGACCGTATAGCATGCAGCCTGGAGATATGGGACGATGAAATTGCAGCTATCGTAACACCGGGTAAGCGAGAATACACAACGAAAGAACGTCACTTAGAAGCCCTTGAATATATTGCCGGAAAATATGGTGCAGGCAAAGCATTTTCTAATATGATTATTGGGCTGGAACCGCTGTCGTCGCTGAAAGAGGGTGCCGCTTATCTTGCTGAGCGTGGAATTATACCAAGCGCTTCAATTTGGATGCCGTTTGGAAAGCCCGTAAGAGGCACGATGACTCCGCCTGATATTGATTATTTTCGTGCTGTAAAGGAAATGCTTGCTGAACTTTACATAAAATACGGGCTGAAACCTGTTGGAGGCTGTGGGTTAAATGTTTGCCTTGAAAGCGATATATTCAAATGGGCAACAAATAAAAAATGAAGCAGGTAATTCCTCTACTAAAGATAATACTTCTGAAATAGTAAAAGATAATTGTGTTAAAAAGATGCAAGTATTAAGGAAAGAAATAGAATTACTTAAGCCTAAGAAGGTTATAATCTATTGAAAACACACGGCTTATGCTATATAATGGATTAAAATGTTAAATAATCTGTTTGAAGCAGGTCATAATTATGAAAGCAATTACATTTATAGATGCGGAAGTCGCAGCGGAAACAGGAAAAATTGTTGATTTCGGGGCCATAAGGTCAAGCGGGGAAAGCATGCATGATGCTTCTCTTGAAGCTATCAGAAAGTTTCTTAAAGAAACTGACTTTTTGTGCGGACATAATATCATAGAGCATGATATTAAGTATTTGAATAAAAATATAGGGCAGTTCAGATGTGCGGGTGTTATTGACACCTTGCCTCTGTCTGCCCTTTTATTCCCGCAAAGGCCATATCATGCTTTAGTTAAAGACGATAAGCTTCAGGTTGATGAACTGAATAACCCTTTAAATGATTCAAAGAAGGCAAGGGAACTTTTTTATGATGAAGTTGAAATGTTCAGATTGCTGCCGGATGATATGAAACGGATATATTACTCTTTGCTTTGGGATAAGCAGGAGTTTCGGGACTTTTTCACATATGTTGAATACAGCTGCGGAAGGGAAAACGGTGAAATTGAAATAAGAAAATATTTTTACGGGAAGATATGTGAGCATGCAGATATAAGTCAGCTCATGCATGAACATGGGATTGAACTTGCCTATTGTCTGTCACTTATATATGCAGATGACGAATACTCAATAACCCCTCCCTGGATACTTATGAGGTATCCTTTTGTGGATGCGGCAATGAATAAGTTAAGAGGAACAAGATGTCTGCAGGGCTGTATCTACTGTGATGAAATGATGGATGCAGTCAAAGGCCTTAAAAAATTCTTCGGTTATGATGCCTATAGGAAGTTTGAAGGTGTGCCTCTGCAAGAACAGGCTGTAAGATCTGCAGTGGATGGGGATTCTCTGCTTGCGGTATTTCCTACCGGAGGAGGAAAATCAATCACATTTCAGGTGCCGGCACTTATGGCAGGAAAAAGTACCAAGTCTCTGACAGTGGTAATATCACCCCTGCAGTCGCTTATGAAGGATCAGGTTGATAATTTGGAAAAGGTTAGTATAACTGATGCGGTGACTATCAATGGCCTTCTTGATCCTATTGAGAGAATGGAAGCAATCAGGAGGGTCGAAGGCGGTGATGCACATATTCTGTATATTTCTCCGGAGTCACTGAGATCAAGATCGATTGAGAAACTTTTGCAAGAACGAAAAATTGCGCGGTTTGTTATAGATGAAGCCCACTGCTTTTCAGCATGGGGGCAGGATTTCAGGGTTGATTATCTATATATTGCTGAGTTTATAAAAAAAATATTCGTTAAGAAAAATCTCAGCAGTATGATTCCTGTTTCATGCTTTACTGCAACGGCAAAGCAAAATGTTATAGATGATATAAGGGAGTATTTTAAAAAGAATTTAGACTTGAATCTGAAGCTTTATACAGCAGGCTCTCAAAGAAAAAATCTTACATACAAGGTGATAAAAAAGGAAGAATCAGAGAAATACGAGGCTCTGAGAGGTCTTCTTGAATATAATAAATGCCCGGCAATAGTCTATGTTTCTAGGACAAAGAAAGCAAAGGATCTGGCACAAAGACTCACTCAGGACGGATATCCGGCGAGGCCCTATTACGGAAAAATGGATAAAACAGAAAAAAGCAGAAATCAGGATGATTTTATTCGGGGCGAGGTAGATATAATGGTCGCCACATCAGCTTTCGGAATGGGAGTTGATAAAAAGGATGTCGGGGTGGTAATTCACTACGATATTTCTGACTCTCTCGAAAATTACGTTCAGGAGGCAGGAAGAGCAGGTCGAGATGAGAATATAAATGCGCGGTGCTTCGTGCTGTATAATGATGAAGATTTAAACAAACATTTCTTGCTCTTGAATCAGACGAAAATAAGCATACAAGAAATTCAGCAGGTTTGGAAGGCCATAAAGGATGCTACAAGGACAAGAATAAAAATGTCAAATTCAGCTCTGGAAATTGCCAGGGACGCGGGCTGGGACGAAAGTGTACAAGATATTGAAACAAGAGTAAAAACAGCTATTGCAGCCTTGGAGGATGCTGGATATATAAAGCGCGGACAAAATATGCCAAGAGTATATGCGGATAGTATAATGGCAAGAAATTCCGCCGAGGCTGCTGAAAAAATAAGGAAGTCAGCTTTGTTTAACAAAAAAGAAGAGGAGCAAGCTGTAAGAATAATAAATAAACTCATTTCTGCAAGAAGCCGCGCTAAAGGTAATGATCAGGAGGCAGAAGCCCGTGTCGACTACATTTCCGACCAGCTTGGCATAGAAAAGTCTCAAGTTCTGCATATTATACAGCTGCTGCGGCAAGCGAAAATTTTAGCCGATGCAAAAGATCTTATAGTTTATGCCGAGGAAAGCGGTTTTGGAAGCAAACCTGCAGGTATTCTATCCGGATATATGTATCTGGAGCGCTTTATCATGTCACAGATTTCACCGGCAATGTCCGCTAAAAACATAAAGGAGCTCAATGAGCTTGCAGCTGAAAAGGGGGTTAAAAAATCCAACACTGACAAGATAAGGACAATCTTGAATATTTGGTCAGTTAAGGGATTAATAAAAAAAGATATATCAAAATATTCAAAAAATCACATCAGGCTAATGCTTACAAAGAATAACTCACAAGCCTTGGAAGAATTAGAGGAAAGATGGAGCATTGCGGAATTTATATTGAAATATCTTGATGAAGTAAATGTAAGAAAAGAATCTACGGTAGAATTTTCGGTACTTGAGCTGATGGAGGAGTACAATTTCCGCATGCAGCTAATGAAAAAAAGCGCCACTCCCAAACAAATTGAAGACGCACTTTATTACCTTTCAAAAATAGGCGCATTAAAGTTAGAGGGTGGATTTCTCATAACATACAATGCTTACAGCATAGAAAGACTTGTTAAGGATAATAAAATAAGATACAAGGCTGAAGATTACAAGAATTTAAAGAATTACTACAAGCAGAAAATGCAAATGATCCACATTGTGGGAGAATATGCAAGAAAAATGATGAATGACTACAAAGCAGCGCTTCTTTTTGTTGACGATTATTTCCGTTTGGAATACAGTTCATTTTTGAAAAAATATTTTAAAGGTCCAAAGGGTGATGAAATTCAACAAAACATAACACCCGAGAAGTTCAGACAGCTGTTTGGACAGCTTTCACCAGCACAACTGAGCATTATAAATGATAAGGAATCAAAGTATATCTTAGTGGCAGCAGGACCGGGAAGCGGAAAAACAAAAATTCTTGTACATAAACTTGCATCTCTTTTGTTGATGGAAGATATAAAGCACGAACAGCTCCTGATGATTACCTTTTCACGGGCTGCAGCTACTGAATTTAAAAAACGACTGATAGAGCTTATTGGAAGTGCTGCAAATTATGTTGAGATAAAAACCTTTCATTCATATTGCTTTGACCTCTTGGGTCAGGTTGGAAATGTTGAAAAGTCCGCAGATATTATAGGATTAGCTGCATCAGCCATAGAAAACGGGGAGGTTGAGCCTTCAAAGATAACAAAGATGGTTCTTGTAATTGATGAGGCTCAGGATATGGATGATAAAGAATACAGTCTTGTTAAGGCACTCATAGACAAAAATGAGGATATGAGAGTAATTGCTGTGGGAGATGATGACCAAAATATATATACATTCAGGGGTTCAAATTCAAAATATATGAGCAAGATTTTAAGCTTTGGAAACTCAAAACTTTATGAGCTCGTGGAGAATTACAGGAGCAGCAGAAATATAGTTGAGTTTAGCAATGATTTTGTGACTACAATGGAAAACAGAATTAAAAAGACACCTATTTCAGCAGTTTCAAAAGAAAAGGGCAGTGTAGAAATAATAGAATATCAGGATAATAACCTTATTGTGCCCCTTGTAAACAAGCTATTAAGAGAAGGAATATACGGTTCAACCTGTATCCTTACAAATAAAAATGAGGAAGCTCTCCAAATTTTTTCCTTACTTGACAGAAAGGGCATAAAGGCATGCATGATTCAGCGCGGGGAAAAATATGAGTTAAGAAATCTCATGGAACTTCGAAGCTTTATAAATGAATTAAAACTAACCGATGAAACCTATGTTCTGCGTGATGAGATATGGGAAGTTGCAAAAAAGACTACTTATGAAAGATTTAAAAGAAGTAACAATTTTGGGCTTTTAAAGAATATAATTGAAGATTTTGAAAGTGTCTCCGGAAAAATCAAGTTTAAGACAGATTTTCTGCTGTATATCAGTGAATCTTCGGAAGAGGACTTTTACAGGAATGAAGGGAAAATAACCGTTTCAACTATTCATAAATCAAAAGGTCGTGAGTTTGATCATGTGATTATGATGCTTAAAGATATAAATAATAATTCGGAGGAAGTAAAGAGGCAGCTTTATGTAGGAATGACGAGAGCAAGAAAAACTTTGTCAATTCATTATAAGGGAAACTACCTTGAAAAGAAGATTGGACTTATTGATATGATTCGCGGCGGCTTTTCATATGTACATGATATAAAGTCATATCCGCCATCTGAACTTATTGTTTTGCAGCTTAAGTATAAGGATGTGTATCTTTCGCATTTTTATAAAACAAGAGAATTTGTTGAGAAATTAATCAGCGGGAATCTTATTAGTTTCGATGAAAATGGATGCATGGATGAAAGAGGAAACAGGATTCTTATTTTCTCAGCAAGTTTCAAACAAGAAATCGGAAAACACATAATAAAAGGATATAAGCCCTTGTCCGCAAAAGTAAACCACATATTGTTTTGGAAGCAGCAGGATCTTGAGGATGAAACATTGATAGTCCTTCCACAGCTTGAATTTATTAAAGACAAGGAATAATGTTACTCATCTTGACTGATATTGAAATTTCAGCTATATTTATTAATATAAACATAAATTTATCCGAAAACAGCAGGGCAAAATGCAAAGAAATCAATT
>CAZTXR010000039.1:0-11219 GCA_964617605.1 uncultured Clostridia bacterium
GAACTGTAACAATGCTTAGACGCAATGCAAAGATGTAATCAATTCAATTCACTTGCAATCAATGAGGCAAATTATTACATTGACACTGGTTTTGAATTATGTTATTATTCTTATGCTGTGCTACATGGGGAGGCAGCGGTGCCCTGTACTTGCAACCCGCTATAGCAAGGTGGAATTCCCTCTCTGAGGCTTACATTGTGAGGTCTGACTTTAATAAGTGGCGTTGATAACTTGGTCTTGCGCAACAAAAACCTATGAACCCTGCCAGGTCCGGAAGGAAGCAGCAGTAAGTGGATCCTTTTGTGTGACGCGAGGGTGCCGGGTTTGAGCCAACTGTTAGAGTAACGTTTGTGATGTATTGTCGAAGGAGGGTGCACAGCTTTAAACAAGATTCTTCACTGGGGGTTAAGATGGGTCGTCATCTAACCGGTGAGGATTTTTTTGTTTTAAATGTTTCATAAAAAAATCTGTATATATTTATCTGTCATCTGAATAAATTTATATTCTGTACCTTTTCAAGAGTACAGAACCTTGTATAATTAAATTAACATAATACGAATTTATAATAGGATGGTGGGAAATATGGATGACAAAAAAATTAAAGATATGGTATACACAGCCTTACTTGCTGCTTTAGTCTGTGTTGCAACCTTCATTATAAAAGTTCCGTCACCCATAACAGGCGGATATACACATTTAGGGGACGGATTTATATTTATTGCCGTAATTCTATTAGGCAAAAAAAACGGTGCTTGGGCAGGTGCCCTAGGTGCAGCTTTGGCAGATATGATTGGAGGCTACAGCTTTTATATCTTGCCTACATTTATAATTAAAGGTATCATGGCTTTGATTATGGGAATAATGATTGAAAAACTCCCTTCTTCCATAAAGAATAAATGGGTCGCAGGTGCAGTAACAGGAAGTGTATGGCAAATATTTGCTTATTATGTGGTAGGGTCATTGTTTGTAGGTAATTTTATAACAACCATCAGCGAAATTCCCGGCAACACAATTCAATCAGCAGCCGGCATAATAGTAACGGCAGCATTTTTGGCAGTCTTTAAAAATACACCTGTTAAAGGGGTGGGCACACACCTTCTCAGGTAAGAGCCACGGGGCAAGTCTGAAGGAATGTCCCCGAATTTGCATTCTTCAATGTTAAAATAATTAACTTAACATAACAGCGACGGTCATTTATGATACTATTCTCATAAATGACCGTTTATTTACTGCACTCATTCGACTGTTTCCGGATTTATAAATTCCGGAGGGTACAACACTTTTGCAGTATCTAAACCTTCAACAAAGCCTGTCAAATCTTTACCGGCTACAGTAATTTTTATGCTGTCAACTCCGGGTATGGTGGTAAAAGTATACATAAATGATTCTAACATCATAAGCCTTAAATCATTTTTATCCTTGTAAGTATTAAGTAAACCTTCATTAAAATCAAGCACAAGTGTTCTTCCTTGCAACGTTATATTGCTTAAGACTGCCGCTTTCGGCACAGGGCTTATACCATAGGCTATATCTGTATCGTCATATGCTTCAAATAATTTTTGAGCTTTTGTTTCTATCTTGTCGCTTGCAGAAATTCCTATTTGTTCAGGGTATAATTGATGTTCAAATAAATAATATCTGCCATCTGCCTTATAAGCCATATATAATAAATAATTGCTTTCAGTATTGACTACCGTATCCATTTTAATGCCGTGGAAGTAAGTTTCAATACTTTTTCTGTCAACGGTAAATGATACACTGTGAATTGGCCAGTATCTTTCTACAGCAAATATTGTTTTTACAAAAGCATGATATGACAGTGAGCCCTCAGTACTTCCGTTGTAGTCCTCAAAAGAGCTGGGAATATCAATAATCACATTTCCGTTATTATAGGTTGTGTTTGTAACATCCTTAATTACAGAAACAAATCCTTTATTGAGGGGTCCGTTTTGCAGCTGTTCAATTGCCATTCGTGTAAGAGACTTATCTTCCACCACAAATCTTGAAACAGGAATCAGTGTATCTGAATTTTCTGTTGTAAAGTATAGGGTCAGCCCCTTGGTTCCCGGGGGAGCCGTATTTGCCGCGGAATAATAATTGCCTGCTGTATCATATGTCACTGTTGCCGTAACTTTGGATTTATTTGCATCTGGTACTAAATTAGAGCAAAATACAAATTCATAGGTTCCATCTTCGAGACCTAAACTTTTTTGACTTAAGTTTATGGCAGTAGTCAAGGGATTATCTTTACTTATAGAAATTATTGCATCAATCGAAGGTGAAATAAGTTCCAAATTTTTTATGTTGCTTTTAATCAATTGGTCATCCCTATAAATATCAACATTAAAAACATTGTTTGTAACAATTTTAATTACTTCTTCCTTAGTGGATTGGTGACTTATTGTTATTGACTCAGGGTTAAGTATTTTTTCCTTTTCAATTTTTAAACTCAAAGAGCTTTCCTCAAGGGGGGTTTCTATTTCGATTGTTCCTCTATAGTCAATGGGTGACAGATTAAATAAGTATGTTGATGAACACAAACCTATAAGTCCCACAATTATAATATTAACGAACGCTTTCATTTTTAATACCTCATAATTTTATATATTAATATTATATAACAGAAACTTATAAAAACAAAGAAATATATTAGCAGCATGAAATAAAACTCATATAATATTGTAATATCAATAAGTGGAGTGATGAAAGTGGATAAAAAAAATTACGACAAAGATATGATAAATAAAATGTATGATATTATTGAATTAATGTACGTTTTAAACAAACTGACTAATGAATTCTATGAAGAGGATTACTCTAAGCAATATTTATTGGATATGATGGATAATATGCAAAATGTAAAATACAGCTATGATAAATATAGAGGAAGGGAAGGTAAAAACAAGATAATAAACCATGGTTACGAGCCATACATTAAGAAGGACGGTTTCATAGATAAAATTATTTTTTATTTAAAATCTTTAAATAATGAGTAATAAAGTAACAATTAGGGGTCTTGGGAATAATATATATTAAAATTATTTTTAGGAGGTTCTATATGTTTAACAATATATTAGGAGACAGCGGAGACAGCTTATTATTCTTCTTCTTGCTTTTGATAGCTCTTGCATGCTTCTGCGGAGATGATGGCTTATTAGGAGGAGTTGGCGGCTTTGGAGATAATGACAGCTTATTATTCTTCTTCTTGTTGTTGGTAGTGCTATATTGCAGCTGTGGTGACAGGGTTGGCGGAATCGGCGACCGTTGCTAAGCCACCCTTAAATAGGTACATTAAAAAAGGCTTCCCATTATGATGGGATGTCTTTTTATTTTGTTTAATTATAACAGGTTATTGAAGAACATTATATGAGGTTCACACATTGCTTGTTAATAAAGTATTTGGTATAATACCATCAAGATAAGAAATTAACAAATATATTTAGGAGGAGAGTAAATGTATGTAAAAAGCAGAATGACTAAAAATCCTTACACAATTGAAGTCTCAGCATCTATCTCTGATGCAGTGGCACTGTTTAGGGAAAAGGGTCTTAAAAGACTTCCTGTGTTGGATGGAGAAAAGGTAGTTGGTATTCTTACATTAGGTGACATTCAAAAGGTATCTCCTACAAAGGCTACATCCCTAAGCATTTTTGAGATTAATTATTTATTGACAAAATTAACAGTAAAAGATGCAATGTCAAAAAATGTAATAACTATTGAAGCTGACAGTCTCTTGGAAGAAGCAGCGGTTATTATGAGGGAAAAAAGAATAGGGACCCTGCCCGTGGTCCGGGATGGAAAATTGGTGGGGATTATAACAGAAAGTGATATATTTGATGCCTTTATTGATTTATTGGGCTTTAAGGATAAAGGAAGCCGCATAACAGTGGAAGCAAAGGATGTTCCCGGTGCCATGGCAGATATTGCAGAAATATTTGAATCTTTAAATGTAAATATAACTCATATTGCTGTATTTGGCGGTGAGGGATTCAGAGATGTGGTAGTCAGGTCGGAAACCATTGATACATCTGATATTGAGAAAAAACTGAATGAACAAGGTTACAAGGTAAAACATGTATTAAAAAATAAATAAAACCACCGGAGGGTGGTTTTATTTATTTTTTAAATATTTTTCAAACCAATGAGTTATTTCTTCTAATCTCCTCACTCTGTGACGGGGTTTTCCGCTCCTGCTAAGCTCATGGTTTTCTCCTTTAAACATACAAAGTCTTGCATCAACGCCGTGATATTTAAGGGCAGTAAACATTTGTAATCCTTCTGCCAACCAGCATCTGTAATCTTCCTCAGAATGTATGAACAAGGTAGGAGTTACAGCTTGATTGGCATATTTAAGAGGAGAGTGAAACCACATTTTTTCAACATTGTCCCAAGGTGTTGATAAGTTTTGATCTGCATTAAAATAATATCCTATATCCGTTGTGCCGAATTTTGAAATCCAGTTTGAAATACTTCTTTGAGAGGCTGCGCATTTAAATCTGTCAGTGTGACCTATAATCCAATTTGTCATAAAGCCTCCATAAGAGCCTCCGGTTACACCGATTTTTGTGCTGTTTATCTGCGGATATTTTTCCAATACCTTGTCTGTAAATTTCATCAGGTCATCATAGTCAATGGTGCCGTATTTTCCTCTTATATCGGCAAACTCATCGCCCCTTCCGTCACTGCCCCTTGGATTGCAGAAAAACACAAAATAACCTTCATTAGCCCAATATTGCATTTCGTGATAAAAAATTTCACCGTAAACCGTTTTGGGACCTCCGTGTATGTCTAAAATGCCGGGATAGCATTCATTTTCATCATAATTAATCGGTTTTAAGACAAAACCTTCTAATTGGACCCCGTCGTTTTCAAAATATATTGGTTCCGGCTTAATTATATTTTTAGTTTCTGTTATTTTTTCATTAAATTTTGATTGTTGGCTTTCATTACCATCTGTTAATGTATAAATTTCCTGCAGTCTTTGGCCTCTAAGTCCAATGAATAAAATTCCTTCATTGCATATATCGAAGCAATCTACAGAGCCTTTATCAGCAGTTAGCTTTTCGATATTTCCATCAAGTGAAAGCTTCTTGATAAAGGAGCTTTTATTCTCTGTGGATGTGAAATACAAAGAATTGTCAGAAACTCTCCTTGAGGTTCCTTCTCCATACCTGCAGTCTGAACCTACAGAATTATAGAGGCCATAATCATGCCCCGCTAAAAGTACCATCTCGCCGTCTTTTATCTTATAAAAGCTATAGTTTTGATTTAGGCCGTGTTTATCCATGGCAGTAGCTGCTACAATTATTTCATCACCCACAAATTCGGCAAAGGCTATTTGATATTCCAAATCCTCAACAAGACAAAGCGCCTGGCTGCTATACAAATCGTACATGAAAAGTCCGCTTGTCAACTCCATTTTATTTGTATAATTAGATGAAACATATAGTGCCTTTCCGTCTTTTACACTTGTTACTTCTATATTTTCAAATTGGTTTGAAATTGCTTCAATATCCTTTGTTCCCTTGTCAATTAAGTAAAGCCTGTTCCTTTTTTTATTGGTAAAACCTTCACCATTTGACCAAAATGGAATTTCATCCAATATTTCATAGTCCTTGTTTTCTTTTATTAAATCAATTGCCTTAGTTTTTTCCTCTCCCTTGTGAGAATGAAGGTTGATGCCGTAATGGTCATAGGTTGCAGTCAAAAGGAATTTTTCTTCAGCAATCTTTTTAATATTATTTACTTTCATGGGGATTCTCATATATTCATACGCTTCGCCCCCATTTATATCAATGGCATAAAAAACAGTCCAATGTTCTCCGTCCTTTATCCTTTTTTTAAGTTTTTCGTCCCTCAGCGAAGGGAACAAAACAGTATTGTTATCAAGCCAAATAAATCCCTTTTCTTCATTCATGGATGTAAGTTTTTTGTATACTTTTGTTATGCAATTATAAATCCATATGTTGGATAAGTATTTGTTATCTTCAAAATCTGAGCTATGTACTACAAAAGCACCATAATTCTTATCAGGTGACAGTTCAAGACCTGATAAAAAGGTGTAATCTAAAAAATCTTTAAGTTTTAAATTCTCCATATTTACCTCCATTTTCTATGAGATTATTACTTAATGATGTTTAAACACTATAGTTTAACCATATTATACCCATAAAAAGTTACTTGTGCAATTAAAACTATTGTTTACGAATACTTTTGGGAGTATAATAAACAAAGAACTTAACAGGAGCGTGAGCAATGAAGATAGAAATTAACAAAGAATATACCTTGAAACTATTGGAAGAGATAATCAATATACCAAGCCCTACAGGATATTGCAGCAATGTTATGTCACACATTGAAAAAGTTACAAATGAATTCGGCTATAAATTTGAAAAGAATAAAAAAGGCAATGGAATAATTGAAATAGAAGGGGCGGATAACTCTTATTGTGTTGGAATACCTGTTCATGTGGATACATTGGGAGCCATGGTAAGGTCAATTAATACCGACGGGTCAATTAAAATTACATCTATCGGCGGAAATTTATTCCCCACTCTTGACGGGGAGTATTGCAAGATTCATACAAGAGGCGGCAAAATATATACAGGAACTATGCTTTCAACTTCACCGGCAATCCATGTATACAAGGATTCCAAGGATAAAGAAAGAAATGAAGAAAATATGATGGTCAGGTTGGATGAACTTGTAAAAGGTAAAGAAGATGTACAGGCCCTTAAAATTGAAACGGGAAACTTCATTTCAATTGAGCCTAAATTCACCATTACACCCTCAGGCTTTATTAAAAGCAGGTATTTGGATGATAAGGCAGGAACAGCTTGTGCCTTAAGCCTCATGGAATTATTTAAAAGGCTTAATACAAAACCGAAAAATAAAGTAAAAATAATAGTTTCCACATATGAGGAAGTAGGGCATGGCTGTGCTAATATACCTGAAGATATAGATGAGCTTGTAGGGATTGATATGGGATGCATAGGATTGGATTTAGCATGCACGGAGCAGGATGTATCAATTTGCGCAAAAGACAGTTCAGGTCCTTACGACTATGACATTACTTCAAAATTAATAAAGCTTGCTTCAGACAATAGTATAAAACATGCGGTAGATATATACCCTATGTATGGTTCAGATGTATCTTCATCCTTAAGTGCAGGAAATGATATTAAGGGCGGTTTGATAGGCCCCGGGGTTCACGCTTCTCATGGCATGGAAAGAACCCATATTGACGGAATTGAGAATACAATCAAACTTATTTATGCATATTTAACAGAATAGTATAAGAAAAGGGCACTGATGCTTGCTATA
This sequence comes from uncultured Clostridia bacterium, assembly GCA_964617605.1. Lineage (GTDB taxonomy): Bacteria > Bacillota > Clostridia > Tissierellales > Sedimentibacteraceae > Sedimentibacter. The sequence goes on from CAZTXR010000039.1 coordinate 7,324, forward strand.
ATTATAAGAAAATGTCATTCTGAACCGCCTGTGGGGAATCTCATAGCAATGCTTTATTTAGCTCTATATAATTATAGGTATACATTGCAGGAAAGGACAAAAAGTGGATAATTTAATATTTTCTTTGAACGTTGTTTTACCTTTGTTATTATTGATGTTTTTAGGAACTTTTCTAAGAAAGATAAAGATATTTGATAAGTATTTTCTTAAAAAGACAAACAACTTTGCATTTAGTGTGCTGTTGCCTGTTCTTTTATTTAATAATATATATAACAGCGAAATATCAGAGGAAGTCAACTTGCAATTTATCTTATTTGCCATAAGCATAGTTTTACTTACTATTGGGATAATGTTTATAATAGTGCCTAAATTTGAAAAGGATAATAGGAACAGAGGAGTTATTATACAAGGGCTTTACAGAAGCAATTTTATACTTTTCGGAGTGCCTCTTTGCATTAATATTTTCGGTGAAGAAGGGGCAGGTATTGTAACCGCACTTATTGCAATAATAATACCGCTTTATAACTTTTTAGCAGTTTTAATTTTAGATGTATATACAGATGAAAAAGTAAGTTATAAAAAAACCGTGATGAGTATTTTGAAAAATCCTTTAATAATCGGTTCCCTTCTGGGGATTACAATGTCTGCATTGCAAATAAAACTTCCAACCCCGGTGGAAAAAACAATTTCAGATATAGCAAAAGCTGCAACACCTATTGCTCTTATGGTACTTGGCGGTGAAATTGAAATCAAAAACATGTGGGGAAATATGAAATACTTAGTTTGGGTTTCTTTAGGAAAGTTATTTATTATTCCTGCTCTTGTTGTTTTAGTATCAATTGCTTTTGGCTATAGAGGAGTGGAATTATGCGCATTGTTTTCCATGGTGGCACCTTCCGCATCTGTTTCAAGCTATACTATGGCGCAACAATGTGACTGCAATTATGAACTGGCGGGACAAATTGTATTTTTTACAACTATAGTAAGCCCTTTCAGCATCTTTTTATTTATATTTATTTTAAAGACTGCCGGTTTATTTTAGGAGAAGATTATGGATATCAAAGCATATAAAAAGAGTTTTGAACACTCATATACCCTTGGCATTTTCCCCACGGTGGAGCTTATAAGATTTAAGCCTGAATCAGTAATAAAGATATTGGTGAGCTCAAGCTACAGGGCTGATTCTGATATGGATATTTTCAAACTGTGCAAAGATTGCAATATTAGGACAGAAATAAATGATAAAGCCATAAGTAAAATAAGCCCTAAAGAAAACTGCTATGTGGCCGGTGTTTTTTATAAGTATCAATGCGAGCTCACAGAAGGCTCTCACATTGTCCTTGTAAATCCCGGCAACATGGGCAATATGGGTACGATTATCAGAACCTTAACAGGATTTGGCTTAAATGATTTGGCAATTATAAGTCCCGCCGTTGATGTTTTTGATCCGAAGGTAATAAGAGCTTCCATGGGAGCAATATTTAAAATTAATTTTAAATATTATGATTGTTTTGATGAATATATCATAAATTTTAACAAGCATAAATTTTATACATTCATGCTAAAAGGTGCAAAGTCATTAAAGGAAGTCAACCATGATAAAAATGAAAACTTTTCCTTAATTTTCGGCAATGAAGCAAGTGGTTTAGATGATACTTATGCCTCTATAGGTACAAGTATAATCATAAAACATACGGATAGAATTGATTCATTAAATCTTACAATTGCTGCAGGTATTGCCATGTACCAATTCCTAAGCTAATAAATTGAATTTCTGGTTACATTATACAGTCGTTACATTAATTGGAATAATAATAATGATATAAAAGTTAATAATATTCTTGTAGGTGACAACATCTTCAAATACGTATGAAGGGATGATGAGTATAAAGAAATTCAATTTTAGCAATAAGAATAATAACGATGAGAAGTTATTGAATTGGGAAAACAGTGTGAAATTAGACAGCCAACAAAACTTAAGGGAGCAAGTAAAACAAATGAACAACGAGAATAATAACAGAAACAGAAACGAAAACAACAAGTTTGACAATCGAAACGACAACAATAGATTTAACAACAAAAATGAAAACAACAGATTCGAAAATCGAAATGAAAACAAATTAGATAATCGAAACAATAACAACCAAAACCAACAAAACCAGCAAAACCAACAAAACCAGCAAAACCAGCAAAACAAGCTAAACAACCAGCAAAATAAGCAAAATCAGCAGAATAAACAGAACAAAAATAATAACAACAACTTTAAATAGTACAGTATTAAAAAACGGTCATTAAATTAATGACCGTTTTTAAGTATGACCTAACTTATATTGATTGTTAAAGTGCAAACAGTATACAGATATAAGTATCTTTTTTCACGAGCAATTCATATTGACACGGCCAGATATTGGTTTTATAATATTGACAATTAATGCGAATTTAATAAATATGTATAAATTAAACATAATTTGCAAAGGAGTGTATATGAAAAAGACACCTTTATATGAAAAACATATTCAGCTTAAGGGAAAAATAGTAGATTTTGGCGGATGGGCTCTTCCTCTTGAATATTCAGGCATAATTCCGGAACATGAAGCAGTAAGAAAAAAAGCAGGAATATTTGATGTATCTCACATGGGTGAAATAACTGTAAAGGGTGAGGATGCAGAAAAATATCTGCAAATGTTGTTAACAAATGATATTTCTCTGCTTAACATGAATCAGATTGCGTATACAACAATGTGCTATCCCCATGGAGGAGTAGTGGATGATTTGTTGGTTTATAAATACAGCAAGGAAGATTATCTGTTAGTGGTTAATGCATCCAATACTGAAAAGGACTTTGAATGGTTAAAGGAAAATCAATTTGGAAATACTGAAATTTTAAATGTTTCAGAAGGCTATGCTCAAATTGCTTTGCAGGGTCCCTTGGCTCAGACAATATTGCAGAAAACGACAGAAAAGGATTTAAACGAAATTGAATTTTACTATTTTAGTGACAATATAAGCATCGGTAATATAAAAACCTTGGTTTCCCGTACAGGTTATACAGGAGAAGATGGTTTTGAGCTGTATTTTGCTTATGACAAAGCACAAGAAATGTGGGATTTGCTTTTAAATTCAGGCAAAGAAGAGGGATTGTTGCCTGCAGGCTTGGGAGCAAGAGATACCTTAAGATTTGAAGCAGCACTTCCGCTTTATGGCCATGAATTAGATGAAAATATAACTCCTCTTGAAGCAGGGCTTGGATTTTGTGTAAAGCTGAACAAGGACGATTTCATAGGCAAGGAAGCTTTAGTCAAACAAAAGGCGGAAACGCTTAAAAGAAAAATCATTGGCTTTGAAATGATTGACAGAGGAATACCGAGAAGCAGTTATGAGGTATTTGCGGAAGGAAGAAAAATAGGGCATGTCACTACAGGCAGTTATTCACCTACATTAAAGAAAAATATAGGATTAGCCCTTATAGAGAGCCCATATGCTAAGGAAGGCAGTGAATTTGAAATTGCAATAAGAAACAAAAATTTAAGGGCTCAGGTTATTAAAAAACCATTCTACATAAAAAAATACAAGAAATAAACTGAATTAAAAATAATATATTGGGTATCAATATATGGGGACATTCCCTTATGTTTGACCCCAAAGAATATGAATTCTCAAAGGTGTGTCCCCATACCTTTAACTATCTTAAAACAAAATATTGGAGGAAATTATGAAGTTAATGGAAGACTTAAAATACGCTGAATCACACGAATGGGTGAGAGTGGAAGGAAATAAGGCATATATAGGAATTACCGATTATGCACAGGATAAATTAGGTGATGTTGTCTATGTTGAAGTTCCTGAGGTTGGAACTGTAGTTGAAGCAGGAGACCAATTTATTGTACTTGAATCAG
>CAZTXR010000040.1:0-2485 GCA_964617605.1 uncultured Clostridia bacterium
GCAAGATAAGAGGTGAAAGTATGCCTTTAAAAGAGAAACTCATGGAAGATTTAAAACAATCCATGAAGTCTAAGAACAAAGTCAAAAAAGATACTGTTATAATGGTCAGAGCAGCTATTAAACAAAGAGAAGTTGACGAAAGAATAGAACTATCCGATCCTGAAATAGTAGATATAATAGCAAAACAAATTAAACAGAAAAAAGACTCAATAACTGACTTTGAAAAAGGCAATCGACAAGATCTTATAGATCTAACCAATGAAGAAATCAAAATACTATTAGAATATTTACCGCCTCAACTGTCAGATGAAGAGCTTGAATCAATTGTAAAAGAAGCAATTGAAGCAACAGGCGCTCAGACCAAAAAAGATCTGGGAAAACTGATGGCTTTCATAATGCCTAAAGTAAAAGGCAAAGCTGACGGAAAGCATGTCAATGAAATTGTGGCTAAATATATAAAGTAGGTAAAGAACCTTTCGGGGTTCTTTTTTAAATTGAAGTTTTGGGGACGGTTCTTTTTGTTCTTGAGAGCATTATCAAAGAAATATTTATATGGAAATATGTGTTTAGGTAAGTTATAATATAATCAAATGGATAAAAATTTGCATTTGGAGGAGTATTATGAAAGTAAAAGTCTGTGTAGGTTCAAGCTGTACTCTGTTAGGTTCCATGAATATATTAGATCAACTTGATGATTTAAAGGATATAATGTTCGAAGATGCTGATAGCTACAGTGATGAAAAATTAGAAGTAGAGGCCATAAAATGTTTAGGATTCTGCAAAGAAAAAGAAAATGTTGCACCTATAGTGGTTATAGATGATGAGCCCATTTTTAATGCTACAAGCCAGATTGTAATGGAGAGGATTGTTAATAAATTACGAAAATAATAGTAGAAATACCGGAGGAACATTTTTATGAAAGAAAGTTACGTTGACTTAATTAATATCAGAAGACAGGTATTTGCAAAGATTGCAAAAATGGCTTATGATGGAACTGATTTAAAGGAATTGGAGAAATCATCATTTGAAATTTTACCTGGGGAAGTAGCTACATACAGAGACAGCGTATTTAGAGAAAGAGCCATAGTTGAGGAGCGCCTAAGGCTCACAATGGGTTTAGACGCAAGAAAACCAACAGAATATCATAGGATTACCGACGGGATTTCTGAAGTTGCTGTTGATAAAACAAGCTTCATTGAACCCTTAATAAATGTAATAACATTTGCATGTGAAGCATGCCCTACAAAAGCTTTTTTTGTTACTGATAATTGCAGGAAGTGTTTAGCCCATCCTTGTACTAATGTATGTCCTGTAAATGCAGTTTCTATTGGAAAAAACAGGGCAGTAATTGATCAGGATAAATGTATTAAGTGTGGCAGATGTAAAGAAACATGTCCTTATAAAGCAATTGTTCAATATGACAGACCCTGTGCTGCTGCATGCGGTGTAAATGCCATAGACAGCGATTATTTGGGAAGAGCACAAATAAACAGAGACAGATGTACATCCTGCGGAGCCTGCATTACCCAGTGCCCATACGGAGCAATAGCGGATAAGTCACAAATATATCAGCTCATAAAAGCACTTAAAACAAACAATAATATGTATGCGATTATAGCACCTTCATTTTTAGGACAATTTGGTCCCTTGGCGACTCCGGAACAAATATTTGAAGGTATAAAAATGCTTGGCTTTAAAGATGTGGTAGAGGTAGGTATTGGGGCAGATATAACAACAATTAGAGAAGCCCATGAATTTTTGGAAAAGGTTCCGGAAGAAATCCCCTACATGGGAACAAGCTGTTGCAATTCATGGACTATAATGGTTGAAAAATTGTTTCCTGACCAATACAAATATATATCTGATTCTGCATCCCCCATGGTTGAAACAGCAAAATATATTAAAAATAAAGATCCTGAAGCTAAAATAACCTTTATAGGGCCCTGCATATCAAAAAAATTAGAGGCTTTAAGGGAAGATGTAAAAGATTATGTTCATTTCGTTGTTACATTTGAAGAATTAATGGGCATGTTTGTTGCAAAAGATATTGAATTATCTGAGATAGAAATATCAAAAGAGATACAGGATGCTTCTGCATTGGGGCGCGGCTATGCTTTGGCAGGCGGGGTGGCTGAAGCTGTAAAAAAAGTTGCTCAGACAATCAATCCTTCTAGGGAAATAAATGTTGAAGGTGCTTCAACTTTGCTTGAATGCGTAAAACTCATGAGGTTGGCAAAGGCCGGAAAGAAAAACGGATATCTTTTGGAAGGTATGGCATGCCAAGGAGGATGTATTGCAGGACCCGGAACATTGGCATCATTCAACAGAGTACGCAAGGCAGTAACAGAATTCAAAAACCAGGCAGAATTTAAGTCTCCTCTTGATAATGCTACGATAGATGAAAAATTGAGAAAAAGATAATGGCAAGGGAATGACAAGGGGACGGGGTTACCGTCAAATGACAAGGGGACGGGGTTACCGTCAT
>CAZTXR010000040.1:2585-11160 GCA_964617605.1 uncultured Clostridia bacterium
AATGACAAGGGGACGGGGTTACCGTCAAATGACAAGGGGACGGGGTTACCGTCATATTGTTCAACTTGCATAATAAGAATTAAACATATATAAAGCCTATTGAGATCAATGTTTTCAACAGGCTTTTTTGGGTATCATATTTCTATTGGATATGTTAGTATGAAAGAAAGGTAAGAATAAGATGAATAATATAAAAAATATGCCGGTTTTATTTGTGGGTCATGGTTCACCCATGAATGCCATAGAAGATAACAAATTTGTTCGTGAATGGGAAGCCCTTGCAGAAAAATTACCTAAACCAAAGGCAATATTGTCAATTTCGGCCCATTGGTATACAAAAGGTACTAAAGTAATGGATGAAGAATCACCGGAGACCATATATGATATGTATGGATTTCCTGAGGCGCTTTATAAAATAGTTTATGCTGCCAAAGGCTTACCGGAATTAGCTCACAAAACAGCTAAAATGATAAGCAGTCCTGTGGAAATTGATAACTCATGGGGCTATGATCACGGTACCTGGTCAGTGCTTCGCAGAATGTACCCAAATGCAGATATTCCTTTAATTCAGCTTAGTGTGGACCGCAATGCCTCCATGCATAAGCATTATGAAATTGGTAAAGAACTGATTAAACTCAGGGAAGAAGGAGTATTAATTTTTGGAAGCGGAAATGTTACTCACAATTTAAGAAAAGTTGATTGGCATTCACAAGGCGGATATGACTGGGCTGAAGATTTTGACAAATATATAATTGACAGCATTAAAAATGAGAATTATGATAATGTTATAAATTACAAAAGAGCAGGACAATCCGCTGATTATGCAGTACCCATTTCTGATCATTATGCACCCCTTTTATATGCTTTAGGAGCCTTAAAGGGTGGAGAAAAGTTAACGGTTTTTAATGATGAGTGTATTTTGGGGTCCCTTTCCATGACAAGCTTTTTATTTGAATAAAAATATTTTATTAAGGAGTAAGAAAAATGAAGAACTTAGTATCTGTTGATTGGCTAAAAAATAATATGGATAAAGAAAACTTGGTAATATTTGATGTCAGGCATATTCTTGGAGGTGGAAGCTACGGCAAATCGGAATACGAAAAAAGTCATATTCCAAATGCTGTATTTATTTCCGTGGAGGAGCTTTTAACCGGGAAGATTACAGAACACGGCGGCAGACATCCCCTGCCTGATATGGAAGAGTTTACACATAACATGAATAATTTAGGGGTGGATAATAAAAGCAGAGTTGTGGTATATGATGACGGAGACTTGTCAATGGCAGGCAGGCTGTGGTGGATGCTTAAATATATAGGTCACAGTGAAACATATGTGCTTTCAGGTGGCTATAAAAACTGGTTATCTAACGATTATCCTGTTAACACAAATGCCCCCATAATAAGAAAGGCAGATAAATTGTCATTTGATTTGCAAAAAAGCATGATTGAGGACATGAATGAAGTTAAAAATGCTATTTCTCAAAGGGATCAAATATTAGTTGATGCAAGAACAAATGAAAGGTACAGGGGAATAATCGAACCTATAGACAAAATTCCCGGTCATATTCCGGGTTCAATAAATTTACCATGGACAGATTTATCAAAATTCAATACAGAATCGGATATTAAAGAAATAAAAGAACATTTTAAATCTGTCGATAACTATAAAAAGATAGTTGTTCATTGCGGTTCCGGTATTACCGCAACAGTAAATATATTATTTATGGAGGAAGCCGGCTTATCTGCTACGCTTTATGCAGGCGGATACAGCGACTGGATCAGTTATCCTGAAAATGAAGTGGTCACAGACATATAAAAGCAACCCCGCCCCCTAATGACAAGGGGACGGGGTTCTTGTCACATAATATATTTATTTGACAAAACAATATGGTTGACATGCTCTATTGCATATGGTATGAATTGCCAAAGAGGTGATTTTTGTGCCAAGAGCTTCAAGAATAAAAAGCGAAAGCGGAATATACCATATAATCATGAGAGGAATAAACCGTCAAACTTTGTTTTTAGATGATGAAGATTGCACAAAGTTTATTCAGACCTTACAGAGGTATAGAGAGATTTGCGGATATAAATTGTTTGCATATTGTTTGATGGGAAATCACGTACATTTGTTGTTGTGTGAAAATAATGAGCCTTTAGAGATCTTTATGAGAAGGATATGTGGCAGTTATGTCTTTTGGTATAACAAAAAATATGATAGGATAGGGTACTTGTTTCAAGACCGTTTTAGAAGTGAACCAGTGGAGGATGATACTTATTTTGTTACTGTATTAAGGTACATATTTCAAAATCCTATAAAAGCTGGTATTGTAAATAAGATTAATAACTATAAGTGGACAAATCACAATGACTACATTGGGATAAATATAATGACTGATACAGATTTTGTATTAAATATATTTAATGAAATAGACAAGGAAAAAGCATTGAAGAGTTTTATTGAATATATAAACCAAGAAAATGGCGATGAATGTATGGACATGCCTGAAAAATGGCAATTAACAGATGATGAAGCTTTGAAAATTATCAAGTCTTGCTGCAATGTTGAACATGGAATAGATTTGCAAAATTTTGATATAGGTAAAAGGAATGAATATTTGAAAATTCTTAGAAATAAATTTAATATGTCGATAAGGCAAATTGAGAGATTGACAGGAATAAGTAGAGGGATAATTCAGAATCTTTAGTTGACAGCAACCCCGTCCCCTTGTCATGTGTGACAACAACCCCGTCCCCTTGTCATGCCCTTGTCATGCCCTTGTTATAAAGAACCCGTTAGGGTTCTTTTTTTAATTTTTCATAGTAGTGTACATACTTGCATAATTTATTAATAAGATAAATATTTGTATAGGGGAGGGGAATATGAGCAAATTTAACGATCTAAGAAGTAAATTAGCTGATGAGCTGGAAATTCCAAATAATGCTTTATCGGATAATTTTGATTTAAGAATGCATGGAAATAAAAAGATTATAATAGAAAACCATTTGGGGATAACAATTTATGAAGATAACATTGTAAGTATAAATACGAATGAACAGAAAATAACTATAAAGGGCTCCAAATTTAAAATAGAAGAAATAAATAATTACAAAGTAATAGTAAAGGGAAATATTAAAGAAATAATATTCAGTATGAAGGAGTAAATATGTTAATATTCAAGTTGATGTATCTAATAAGAGGCTATGTTCTTGTTCGTGTAAATAGCATAAACTCAGAAAAAACTTTGAATATACTCCGAAGAAAAAACATTAAAGTGTGGGATGTTGAAAAAAAGGACAAAGGAATAAAATTTAAAATTTCTTATGAAGATTATATTATTCATTCAAACCTTATCAATGAAATAATGAAGCCTGTAAGCAAAAAAGGGTTTGTTCTGAAGCTTAACAAAATTAAGTTGAGAAAAGGCTTTTCTCTTGGCCTTGTAATATTGATAATATCACTTTACCTGCTTACTTCCATGATATGGGGTGTTGAAGTTGTGGGAACAAATCAAGCAAATACAAATAAAATACTTGCGCTTTTACAAAAAAATCAAGTAAAAATTCCCCTTCCAATTTCACAAATAGAAGAAAAAAAATTAGAAACTCTAATATACAACAATTTAGACAATTTTAAGTTTGTTGAAGTTTTTGTGGAAGGCTCGAAATTAATTGTTTTTGTAAAAGAAAAACAAGATGAAAATGCCATCATAAAAAGCAATGAGCCAAGCAGCATCATTTCTTTAAAAAATGCAATTATAAGCAAGATAATTGCCAAAAGCGGTCAGCCGGTTGTTAAGGAAGGAGATGTTGTCTATGAAGGTCAAACACTAATTATGGGTATTATTAAAAATAAAAATTCAGAAGAATTTGTCATGGTACCTTCCGAAGGTATTGTCTATGCCAAAACATATTATAATTTTGAAATGAAGGAGGAAAAAATCAGAAGCATAAATGTAGCAACAAATAAAAGCAAATACGTTTATTACTTGAAAATAAATGGAAATAGTATTAAAATAATAGGTGACAAAGACCCTTATGAAAACTATAATTATAAGGAGACTATATTGAAAGTGCCTATTGTTTCATATATAACTGATATTAATTTTTTAAAAGGTGTATACTATGAAGAAGTGGCAAAAGATATTGAAATAGATAAAAACACTGCACAAAATAAGATGAAAGTCAGTATGTATGATGAGTTGTTAAAAAGATGTGATGAAGACAGCAGAATTCTAAAATCAACCGTCAACTTTTCAGAAGACGAACAATTTTATTATTTAACAGCACAAATTGAGCTAATCGAAGATATAGGAGAAAAGGTCAAAATATATCCTATTAATAATGAAAAGACAGAAGAAATACAGGAGGATTAATGGAATTTTTTGAAGAAAATGTTTTAATAGCAAATGAAGATGAACTAATAAAGTTATTGGGAATTCATGATAAAAATATAAAAATAATAAAAAGCTATTACGATGTTAATATTTTAGTAAGAAACGGGGCAGTTAAAGTAACCGGAGAAAAGGAAAAATCAGAAGCAGTATCAAAGATATTAAAGGATATATTAAATACAATCAGGGCAGATGGGGAAATAAGCGACCAAAAAATTATTTATTTGATAGAATCAAATAAATCCGATTCAAATATAGATTACAATCAAATTTTAAAGGAAGTGATTGTGACCTCTGCTTCCGGCAGGGTTATTAAAGCAAAAACAATTGGCCAGAAAAGGTATATTGACCTTATAAATTCTAAAGATGTAACCTTTGGAATAGGTCCCGCGGGAACAGGCAAAACATATTTAGCAGTAGCTGCAGCAGTTAATGCCTTCAGAAAAAAAGAAGTTGAGCGGATAATACTTACAAGACCTGCTGTTGAGGCTGGAGAAAAGCTTGGATTTTTACCGGGAGATTTGCAGGATAAAGTAGACCCTTATTTAAGACCTCTTTATGATGCTCTTTTTGATATAATGGGAATAGAAAATTACATGAAAAATGTTGAAAAACAATTGATTGAAGTTGCTCCTTTAGCTTATATGAGAGGAAGGACCCTCGATTCATCATTTATAATTTTAGATGAAGCCCAAAACACTACAAACGAGCAAATGAAGATGTTTTTGACACGTCTTGGTTATGGCTCCAAAGCTGTAATAACGGGTGATATAACTCAAATAGACCTTCCTGAAGGAAAGAAATCCGGACTTAAGTCTGTTATCCACATTTTAAAAGAAGTTGAGGATATAGGTTTTATGTTTTTCCATACTACTGATGTTGTAAGGCATAAATTGGTTCAAGATATAATAAAAGCATATGAAAAACACGAGGTAAATAAAAAATGATAAATGTGTTGTTTGATGACAGACAAGATTTTATGGAAATTACCACTGATAACGAAAATGCTATAAAAAAGGCTGTTGAAGCAGTTTTAAAAGAAGAGGAGCTGCATGGAGATTTTGAAATAAGTGTTTCATTTGTTACTAATGAAGAAATAAAAGAACTTAACAGGGATTACAGAAATGTAGACAGTGAAACAGATGTTTTATCATTTCCCATGGATGACGAATTTGATGGTGTTGCTATACTTGGGGATATTGTGCTTTCAACGCAAAAAATAATTGAACAAGCTAATGATCTGGGTAACAGCTTAGAAAGAGAAATGCTTTATCTGACAGTTCACAGCATGCTGCACCTTATTGGATATGACCACATGAATGATGATGAAAAAAAAGAAATGAGAGAAAAAGAAAAGCAAATAATGAAAAATCTTAAAATATTTAAATAAGTCAACATAGGGGGAGACATGAAAAAATTAATTATCTTTATTTTATTGATGCTCTTTATTACCGCTTGCTCAGTGCAAACTGCAGCACCCATAGAAGAACCTGTTGAAATAGAAGAACCAATATTGAATGAAGAGCCAAAAGAACCGGAAGAGCCTGCAGATGTAATTGACCCGAATACTATTGTTTCACCTTTGGATGGCTTAAGATACTATCCTGAAGAATTATCCAAAAGACCGGTTGCGGTATCAATTGATAATCATCCAAAAGCAAGATGGCAGGCAGGTATCAGCCAGGCTGAAATCGTTTATGAAGTTGAAGTGGAGAATCCTTACACCAGATATTTATGTATATTTCTTGCAAAGGAGCCGGAACAAGTTGGCCCTGTAAGGAGCGCAAGACCCTATATAATTTATTATGCGCTTGAAAACGACGGGATATTTGTTCATGTAGGAGGAAGCCAGGATGCTTTTTCAGAACTGAAAAGACTTAGTGTCGCTGATATAGACGGACTGTATTCAGGAGCTATGTGGAGATACAATGATACAGGAAAATATGCACCTCACAATATGTATACTAAATTATCAACAATCAGAAAAGAAGCAGAGGGCTACGGTTATAGGACTGAAGGCAGCTATGAGGGGTATATATTCAATGAGAAAGACACCCTGCTGTCAAAAAATTTTGAAATAAATTCTGCAAAAAAAGTAAATATTGTATACAATTCTTACAATACTACAGATTACATATATGATGAAGAATATAGTTTATACTTCAGGTTTAAAGACGGCGAAAAACACATTGATGAGTTGGATAAAAATCAGCTGACAGTAAAAAATATAATTGCCATAGAAGCTTCTAAAGCAGTTCTGGACAATGAGGGAAGACTGTTTATCGGAACAATCGGTGATGGAGAAGGAATTTATATTACAAATGGTGAAAGTATACCAATAACATGGAAAAAGCCTTCTGAGAAAGGAAGATTAAAGTTTTTTACAGATGAAAATGAGCTGGTGTTAAATCCCGGGAACACATGGATACAGGTTGTTAACAGCCTTAAAAGCATATCTTTTGAATAAAACATACAAGAAAGGGGTCAAAAATGGAAGATAAATTACTTATTAAAATTGCAATGGAAGCAAGGGAAAAGTCCTATAGCCCATATTCAAAATTCAAGGTGGGTGCTGCCGTGTACACAAAAAGCGGCAAAGTGTTTACCGGCTGCAACATAGAATCTGCATCTTTTACTCCTAGCATATGTGCAGAAAGAGTTGCTTTCACAAAATGTATTTCTGAAGGTTACAAAGATATTGACAAAATCGCCATAGTTGGAAGCGAAGTAAAAACTTCTTTTCCCTGTGGTGTTTGCAGGCAGTTTATGGTAGAATTCGGTAAGGATATAAAGGTTATTTGTGCTAAAAATATAGATTCTTACGATGTTTATACTTTGGAAGAATTATTGCCTAAGAGCTTTGGCCCCGATGACCTTGGTAAATAGTAACAAACAGAAAGGATAAATATGTTTAAATCAGGATTCGTAACGATAATAGGAAGACCAAACGTAGGCAAATCAACCTTGATGAATAGTATGATAGGTGAGAAAATATCCATCATGTCTGATAAGCCTCAAACTACAAGAAACAAAATAAGGACTGTTTATACAGACCACGAGGCACAAATTATATTTATGGATACCCCGGGAATTCATAAACCTAAAAATCAGCTTGGTGAATTTATGAATACAGAGGTTGATTCGGCCTTGGATGAAATGGATGTATTGATAATGATTACCGATGAATTTAACAAGATAGGGCCCGGGGATGAATTTATTATAGAAAAAATTAAGGATATAAAATCCAAAAAAATATTAATAATAAATAAAATTGATAAGTTTGACCAGGAGGCTGCCCTAAGAATTGCAGCTGAATTTGAAAAGTACAAGGTATTTGATGACATTGTACCCATATCGGCACTTAAAAATTTTGGTGTTGATAGATTAACAAAATTAATTATAAAATATTTAAAACCGGGACCTATGTATTTTCCGGAAGACTATATAACAGACAGGCCTGAGCGTTTTATAGTAGCTGAAATTATAAGGGAAAAGGCTTTAATGTATTTGCAGGAAGAGGTTCCCCATGGAATTGCCGTAGAGATTGAAGAAATGAAAGAAAGAAAAGGACGGGACCTGGTTGATATAAGGGCAAGTATTATGTGTGAGAAAAAGTCCCACAAGAGTATTATAATAGGTAAAGATGGAAGGAAAATTAAAGGTATAGGGAAAAGTGCCAGGGAAGATATTGAAAGACTGTTGGGAAGCCAGGTTAATTTGCAGCTGTTTGTAAAAATTCAAGAAAACTGGCGGGATAATAATTATCTTTTGAGAAGTTTAGGTTATGATAAAAAATGATTGATGAAGAAATTCTTATTTTAAAAGAAGTAAATTATAAGGAAAATGATAAAATACTTCATGCCCTGTCTAAAACAAGGGGTAAAATTCAGATTATTTCTAAAGGAGCCAAAAAAAGCAATTCACATTTAATAAATGCATCTCAGTTGTTTGCATATTCTAGGTGTACTCTTAACATATCAAAGGATATGTATATATTAACTTCTGCAGAACTTTTGGATAACTTTTACAAGCTAAAAAACAATATAGATGCTTATTATAATGCATCCTATATTTTGGAGCTTATAAGCTACGTGGCACAAGAAAATGAATATGACAGCAGGGTTTTTGACATGACTGTATCGCTGCTGTCCTACATGTCTACTTATACAAAGGATTTTTACAAGC
>CAZTXR010000041.1:0-11035 GCA_964617605.1 uncultured Clostridia bacterium
AATCCGGCAATATGATGTATTTATTAAAGGAAGGGGATAAGGTTATCGGCTGCGATGGCCTTCTGCCCAATGAACTGTACGTTAAGGGAAAAGTATTGTTAACGGCTCATTCGGTTAAATCCATGACTCACCCCAATTATAAAAAACAGGGAATATTCAGAATGATGACGGAAAATTCCTGTGAAAGAGGAAGACAAGATGGGGTGGATGTGGTAATAGGTCTTGCAAATGATCAATCCTATCCTGCTTATCAAAGATTCGGCTGGCCAACATTATTTGAAAAGGAAGTTTATGTAAAACCGATTTTGATAAACAACATTCTGAAAAGAAGAATTAAAAGCGGAGCATTAGCAGGGCTTGGAAATTCCATATATGCTCTATATATGAAAAACAAATTAAAAAGCGGTATGGACAAAGAAATTGATTACGAAATACTTGAAGAAACCCCAAAGGAAATACAAGGATGTTGGGACAAATACAAATCCAAATATAATGTGCTCTTGGTCAGGGATTATAAATATTGCAATTACAGATACAACCAAAGGCCGGATGTGAATTATGTGACCCTTCTTGCAAGGCATAATAATGAAATTATAGGTTTTGCAATACTTCATAATTCGGTTGCCAACGGTTCAAAAATGACATCCGCAGTTGAATTTTTTACTGACCCCGGCAATGAAAGATACATAAAAGCATTAGCCAACGGAATAGCAAAGTATTGTTATGACAATAAACTTGAATATGCTGTTGTTGGAACCGGCCTTTTTGGCGAATACAGGAAGGTATTGCTAAAGAACGGATTCATGGTAACAAGAAAAGCTCCCAAGAATAATATGATGATTGCCCATGTTTTATCGGATAAAGTAACCTTAGATGAGCTAAGAGGTCATGAAAAATGGCACATAACACAAGGAGACGGTGAAACAGAGCTGGATTTATAAAACAGAAAAAAAAGAAGGCTGTGAAGCTATATAAAGATACCGGTCAATGTGTGGCATACTAAAAGCTAATTTTAAGGAGGAGATTATGAAAGAAATATTGGATGGAATTTTAGAAGCTATAGAAGATGAAATAAAGGCACAGAAGCATTATCAAATGTTGTCCGAAAAAGCAGATGATATAAAGGTAAAGAAGTTCTTTGAGCAATTGAAAATAGATGAGGAAAATCACGAAAAGGCCTTGAGAACACGATACCAGGCCTTTGAAAAACTCTTTGATGCTGATAATAAGAGACAGTCAGGCCTATAAAGCAAGAAACAGAAATATTAGCAAAATTAAGAGGAGGAAAAGCTATGGAGAATGACTTTGATATTTTGGAAATAAACAAGACAATAATGGATATAATTGAAGACTGCATTTTAGTTTGCAATCCTGATGGCAAAATCATTCTTATTAATAAGGCTATGAAAGACAGGTTGGGATTTGATACGGAGCTGAGAGATACAAATATTTTTGATATAGTTGCTGATGCTCTTAAACAAAAGGTCCAGTATTTTGCTAATGATTTGTCAGAAGGAGAATCTGCTTGGGAGGAAGTTATATTTAAGGGGAATTCCGGATTGACAAAATTATATGTCAAAATGATTAAAAAAAAGAAGCTCATATATATTTATGGCAGTGAAAAACATTCAGTGCATGAAATACTGAAGAAAAGATTGGATATAGAAATTGCCAATGCCATAAAAATACATAAACGATCTCTTCCCGATAGCTTGCCGGAAGCAGAAAACATTTCCTTTGCTTCCTTATATATTCCGGCTCAAGATTTGGGCGGGGATTTATATGATGTCTTTAAAGTTGACAACGGCTTACTTAGTGATTATTTCGAACAATATGTTTGCTTTGTGGCTGATGTGTCGGGCCATGGTTTAGATAGTGCCATGCTGGCGATCTTTGTTAAGGACACCATCAGCAGCTATTTCAAATTGAAGCATATACCGGGGCAGGTGTTGTCGCCCAAGGAGATTATGAACTTTTTTACAGAGCATTATATGAAGGAGGGTTATCCTCCGGAATACCTGGTCTGCATTTTTCTTGTGCTTATTGATTTGAAAACGGAGGAGCTAACATATTGCAATGCAGGATTTCATATGTGCCCCATACTGGTAGCGGATAAGGATAATATCATTGAGCTGAACAAGGGAGGATTGCCGGTTTCAACTGCCTTAGATTCAAAGTTATATGATTATAAGGATAATTCTTTGCAGCTGTCTTCTGAAATGACCTTGTTTCTCATGTCTGACGGCTTGCCCGAACAAAGGGTTCATAATAAATATTACGAAGGCAGACTGAAAAAACTGATTTCAGAAATTTATGATTTAGAAGCAGATAGCATTGTAAAAAAAATAAACAGTGATTTTAATGATTTTGTAAAACATGATAAAATTAAAGATGATATAACCTTAGTAGTAGCAAGGCTTTCGAAGCAAAACAAAAAATTGTGATGATTACAGATAAAGCTTATATTTTTAACGAAATCAGGAAACGAAGGAGAATTCCTGCTTACAACAGGATACGGTTTTTATGATGAGCGAATATCCAAAGATTTGATCAGCAAGTTAAAGAATAAGGGAATTAGTGGCTTGGGCATACAATTGGGTTATTATATTGACAGCATACCTGAGCATATGATTATTGAAGAGCAATCGTTTACCGATAGGCCAATAAAAATCGATAGTGTAAAGAAGTATATGAAAAACAATGTAAAAAAATCAGGCTAACATGAACCTAAATAAAATGAAAGGAATGTTTGATTTAGTTGTCAACTATATCATACAAGCAAAATATGAAATGCGAAGCATTAAAAAGAGAAATAAATAATATAGAAAACAATATGAAGGGCATATTCGAAGGTATCAGTGATTTTATTTTTAAAAATCCTGAGCTTGGATTGGAAGAATATAAGTCCTCTAAATACTTGGTTGATTTAATGAAAAGCTATGAATTTAAAACCACCTGCCCCTACTGCGGCATTGCCACATCTTTTCTTGCTGAATACGGGGATGATGATGGCACTGCCATAGCATTTTTGGCTGAGTATGACGCTCTTCCCGGCTATGGAGAGAACAGCGATGAGAATGCTCATGCCTGTGGTCATAACTGGATAGCAGCAGCAACGGCAGGAGCCTGCATAGTTCTATCGAAGCTTAAACAAAGATATGACTTTAAGGGTAAAATAATTTTGATAGGTACTCCTGCTGAAGAGACAAGAGGTTCCAAGGTTGATATTGTTAATGCGGGCGGTTTTAATAAGATTGACATCTGCATACAGCCTCATATTGGAGAATTCAACGACATTTGCTGTCAGTCCCAGGCTATGGACTCCATTGAATTTATCTTTAAAGGTAAAGCATCCCACGCAGCTTCCTCTCCAAATGAAGGAATTAATGCGCTTGATGCTGTTATGCTTACCTTTGCAGGAATAAATACTCTGAGACAATACATAGGGCCGGACGCCAGAATACATGGTATTGTTTCAGAAGGAGGCAAGGCATCCAATATTATACCTGATAAGGCATCCTGCAAAATAGGGACCAGGGCTATGGAAAGAAAGGATCTGGACAAACTGACAAAAAGGGTAATAAAAATAGCTAAGGGAGCTGAATTAATGACAGATGCGAAAATGTCCTATGAATTCTTTGAAAATAAGGTTGACAATATAGTAAATGTTCCTTCTCTTATAGAAATTACAAAAATGAATCTTGAAAGTATAGGCTTTGAAAATATTTCTGATGACGGTTCAAGATCTGAAGGCGGGTCCACTGACCTGGGGAATGTAAGTTATGTTTGTCCGACACAATACATTGAGGTTGCCTTAGATATTGATGAAATGGCTAATGTGCATGAAGAAGCAATCTTAAAGTATGTTAACAGTCAGGCTGCTTATGACATTCTTCATAAGATAATTAAAGCTATGTCGGGTATCGCCCTTGACTTGTATCTTAATGAAGATAAAGTAAATGAAATTAAGTTGTGGCACAAAAAGAGAATAAGCTGATGTAGGTTTAAAGGGGTACAAAGAAAATAAGGGCATGTTAGTTTGAATATGTAGGATGTTTTAAAATTATTAGAAAAGGAGGATAATCATATGATTATAAGGCCTAAAAGGCTGGAGAAAGGTAATAAGATTGGTGTAGTTTCGCCGGCAAGCCCTTCTTATAACAAAAGTGATATTGACAGAGGCATAGAAACTCTTAACCAGTGGGGGTATGAGGCTGAGCTTTCCAGAAATATTAATAAAAAGACAGGATTTTTCTCAGGCAGTGATATAGAAAGAGCGGAAGACTTAAACGAAATGTTTGCCAGGGAGGACATTGATGCAATTTTTGTTACACAGGGAGGTTACGGCTCGGCACAAATTATTAAATATTTGGATTTTGATGCGATCAGAAAGAACCCTAAAATATTCGTAGGTTTTAGTGATATAACATCTTTGCATTTGGCAATAAATAAAATGACCGGCCTTATAACATTTCACGGTCCCGGAATGACAAGATTTAACCATGAAGATTTATCGGAATACACTAAAGAATATTTGCTTAAGGCATTAAGCGGAGAAAGCGAAATCAGAGAAATTCCTTTAGCGGACAAGAAAAAGTGGATAAATGCAATTAATGGCGGCCAAGCTGAAGGCCAGTTGATTGGAGGTAATTTAACGTTAATATGTGCTTCTTTGGGAACTTCTTATGAAATCGATGTAAAGGATAAAATTTTATTTATTGAAGAAGTTGATACTGAACCCTGGATATTTGATCACATGATGTGCCACCTTATGAATGCGGGTGTATTAGAAAAAGCAGCCGGATTTGTAATAAGTGAATGTCTCAATTGTGTACCAAGGAAATTAGATCCCGGCTTTCATTCGGATATAAGCATAGAGGATGTTTTAGAATTTTATCTTAAGCCCTTGGGAAAACCGGTATTGCATGGATTACCCTTAGGACATACAAAAGATATGGCTACCCTGCCTTTGGGTGTGAAAGCTTACATAAATGCTGATGATAAAAAGTTTATTATAAAAGAAAGAGCAGTAGAGTAACTGTTCGTATCAGATAAGGGTTTTAATCATAATATTAATTTTATAAAATGGAGGCTACCATGAATAAGAAAATAATTATTTTTGTTCTGCTTTTACTTATTTTAACATCAAACTTTGCAAAGGCTCCGCTTGCAGCTGAAAAATCAAACAGCCTGAGAATTGGAGTTACAAGAGAAACTGATAGTTTAAGTCCTTTTTTGTCCTGGTCAGTTTCAGGGGATGAACTTTTCTTATTAATTTATGATCCTTTGGTAAGGGTGGATAAAAATTTTAATCCCACGCCTAATCTTGCAAAATCCTGGACAATAAGCGATGACAATTTGACTTGGACCTTTGTTTTAGCTGACAATGCAAAATGGCATGACGGAGAGCCAGTTAGGGCAGAAGATGTAAAAAGTTCGTATGAATATATAATT
Source organism: uncultured Clostridia bacterium (assembly GCA_964617605.1). GTDB lineage: Bacteria > Bacillota > Clostridia > Tissierellales > Sedimentibacteraceae > Sedimentibacter. Next base: position 5,455 of record CAZTXR010000041.1, read on the forward strand.
TCCAGCGGCTTAGGTATGTATGCAGGCGGATTGGAAGGGATATCTTCCATTGAAGCCCCTGATGAAAAAACTGTTGTTATAAAAACGGACGAACCTAAAGCTAATATGTTAATGTCCAGTGCTCCTATTTTGCCAAAACATGTATTAGATACACTTACTGAAGAGGATTTGGAAACCTGGTCGAATGATAACCCTATAGGAAGCGGCCCTTTCAAATTTGATGAATTAAAAAAGGGAGAATTTTTAAAATTAGTAAGAAATGAAGATTACTTTAAAGGAAGTCCTAATGTCGATGAACTGATTTATGTAGTTTACGGGAATAGCGATATTATGACCCAGGCACTGAAAATTGGCGAAATAGATGCTGCTGTTAACTTTTCTGCATCCCAGCTTGAAAATTTGCAAAATCTGCCTGAAATTGATGCCATAACAGCAGTGCAGCCGGGATTTACCGAATTAAGTTTTAATTGTTCTGATGATGCTGATTCAAAAGGCAATAAGCTGCTCTTGGACAAGAATATAAGAAAAGCTATTGAATGGGCAATAGACAAACAGAACATATTGGATGTTGTTTACTATGGCTATGGAGAATTAGGAACTACATTAATTCCGATAGGTGATTTTTATCATTATGAGCCAACAGATGAATCAAGAACATTTAATATAGAAAAGGCAAAGGAACTGTTGGATGAAGCAGGCTATAAGGACAATGACCAGGATGGAATAAGGGAAGACGGCAATGGAAATAAATTAAGCTTTGTTTTTTCCTTAAGGTCTGAAACTTCCGATGAAGTAAAAGCAGGCCAAATGATTGCAGCAACTGCAAAAGAGGCAGGCATAGAATTGAAAATCGAAACAGTTGATGATGGAGTTTTGATGGATAAAATTTATTCTCTGGATTTTGATATGTTTATCTGGGGCTGGGGAACAGGTATTGACCCTACAAGTATTCTTAATGTAATGAGTACGGGGGAAATTGGCAACATGAGCGATTGTAATTATTCAAATGAAGAGTATGACAGATTATTAATAGAGCAGCAAGCTATTATGGATGAAGACGAAAGACGGGAAGCAGTGTGGGATATGCAAAGGATCTTATATGATGATGCCCCGTATATCATTTTATTCTATGATAACAGTTTGGAAGCTGTAAGAACAGATAAATGGGAAGGATGGACCAGGGTACCCGGTGAAAGCGGAGGATATTTTTTCAATTTAACATATGAAAACTATATGAATGTTAAACCAACAGCTCAGGCAGCCCTATCCCAAAGGGTGGAAAAACCTGAAACTTCAAACACTGCTTTAATAGTGACTGTCATAGTTTTATTGGTTGCTCTCATAGCCTTTCTTGTTAAACGCAAGAAAAAGAATAAAGAAGATGACGACGAATAGGGATGTGAGGATAGGGCAGTGTAAACCTGCCCTGTTTTTTAAGGGAGGCACTTATGAATAAGCAATATGTTTTAAAAAAGATTATATATTCATTGATAACTATTTTTGCAGTCTTAATATTTAATTATTTTCTTTTCAGAGTTATGCCGGGCAATCCGCTGCAGATGCTGATGAGGAACCCTAATGCATCGGCCGAAGCAATTGAAAAAACCAGAATGCTGTATGGCTTGGACAAACCTGCCCATATTCAGTTTTTTATTTATCTTAAAGGCTTGTTCAAAGGAGATTTAGGCACATCATTTTTATATAAGGGACAAACAGTTGCGGAAGTGATGGGAAGCAGAATATTGCCTACCTTATTAATGGTTGGAATTTCAGAAATTATTGCTATCATTGCAGGTGTTTTTATCGGTATTATTTCAGCATGGAAGAGGGGAACAAAAATAGATGTCATATCATTAAGTTTTTCTTTAATAGCTTATGCAATGCCTACATTCTGGTTAGGAATAGTGCTGGTAACTATTTTTAGTGTTAAATTGCGTATCTTTCCTACTTCCGGGATGGTGACTCCTGGGCTGACATATGCAGGTTCTATGGCAAAATTTGCAGACATTTCAACACATTTGGCTCTGCCTGTATTAACTTTGTCCTTGGTTTTGATTGGCCAGTATGCATTGGTTATGAGAAGCACCCTGATTGATGTGCTTACAGAAGATTATATTACGACAGCTCATGCAAAAGGATTTAAAGAAAAATATGTTATTCAAAAGCATGCTGTCCCAAATGCCATGCTGCCCATGATTACCATAATTGCTATAAACTTAGGCTCAGTAATAGGTGGTGCGGTTCAGATAGAAACAATTTTTTCATGGCCGGGAATTGGAAGATTGATGTATGACGCAATAAAGAACAGGGACTATCCTCTTTTACAGGGAATATTTTTGCTGACGACGGTTTCTGTAATTATTGCAAATCTGTTAGCTGACTTAACATATGGCTACCTTGATCCCAGAGTAAAAATCAGGAGTTGATAATATGAAAAACTTAAAAGAGGAAATGATTCTTAAGAGCCTTAAAGAGTCTTTTAACATATTTATACATAATAAGATGGGGGTTATCGGAGCTGTAATACTTGTGTTTTTCATATTAGTAGCCTTGATAGGACCCATCATGTACCCCTTTGATATACAGCAATTCGGAACTGCAAGAGATGTCATGAATCCACCCGACAGCAGGCATATTTTAGGCACTGATGATATGGGAAGAGATGTATTAGGTAATTTGATAGCGGGAACCAGGGTATCTCTCTTGGTTGGAATGCTGTCTACATTAATTTCCATGATTATCGGTACTGTTCTTGGTATAGTTGCAGGTTACTTTGATAACAAGGGCACTGTAATAATTATGAGAGTGACGGATTTCTTTTTGGTAATACCTTGGCTGCCTTTAATGATGGTACTGACGGCTATCTTAGGAACAAGCCTATGGAATATTATATTAGTAATAGGTATGACAAGCTGGCCAGGTACAACAAGAATAGTGCGTGCCCAGGCCTTATCCATCAAGGAAAGAGCATTTATAGAAAGAATAATTGCTATTGGCGCGGATACAAAGCATATTATGATAAAACATATTCTGCCAAATGTATTTCCATTAGTTTTTGCCAACACAATTTTAGTTTCAGCAGAAGCTATTTTAACAGAAACAACTCTCAGTTTTTTAGGCTTGGGGGATGTTACCAGACCAAGCTGGGGAATGATGCTTCATTATGCCTTTGAATCCGGCGCTGCAAGTACGGGTGCTTACTGGTATTTCCTGCCTCCGGGAATATGCGTGGTATTTTTAGTTTTATCTTTTACTTTTTTAGGATATGCGCTTGATGAAATTTTAAATCCCAAGCTTAAAAGGAGGTAGATGAATTGAGTTTATTGGAAGTCAATAATTTAAAAACATATTTTCAAACCGGCAAGGGTTATGTAAGGGCTGTTGACGGGGTAAGTTTTTCCATTGAGAAAGGTCAGGCTGTGGGACTCGTCGGAGAGTCAGGCTGCGGTAAAACAACCACGGCACTGTCCATTGTAAATTTATTGCCTGAGAATGGAAAGATAGTAGATGGAAGTATCATATTGGATGGGAAAAATTTAACTGAATTGAGCAAAGATAAAATAAGGAAACAAAGATGGAAAAATATTTCAATAATATTTCAGGGTGCCATGAATGCTCTTAATCCGGTAATGAAGGTGGGAGACCAGATAATCGAAGCCATAATGTTCCATAATCACCTGACTTATGAAGAGGCAAGAAAAAGGACCCGGGACTTGTTTGCTTTAGTAGAAATAAACAAGGACAGAATAGATAATTATCCCCATGAATTCAGCGGTGGTATGAAGCAGCGTGTAATGATTGCCATGGCCTTAGCCTGTGACCCCAAACTGATTATCGGTGATGAGCCTACTACCGCACTGGACGTTATGGTGCAGGCACAGATATTAAACCTGCTTAATAAAATCAAGAAGGAGCTGAATTCAGGTTTTTTAATTATTACGCACGATCTGTCCATCTTAGGAGAAATATGTGATGAAATTGTTATAATGTATGCAGGGAAAATTTTTGAAAAGGGATCTGCTGAACAGATATATAACAATCATGCACATCCTTATACCTATAAATTGTTTAAATCTTTTCCTGATATAAAGGGACCAAGGGTCTTAGAGGAGGCTATTAAGGGAAGTGCTCCAAACCTCTTGGAAGAATTGCCGGGCTGCAAATTTCATCCCAGATGCAATTACGCAACGGATAAATGCAGAACAGAAGAACCTGAACTAATAGAAATAAATAAAGGTCATTATTGTGCTTGCCATTATGGGGGTGTCTGGAATGAGTAAATTGCTGGATGTAAAAGACTTAAAAGTGTATTTTGATATTAAGAAAGGATTTATAGAAGGATTTTTTTCTAAAGAAAGCGCCCAGGTTAAGGCAGTTGACGGGGTTAGCTTTTCCATGGAAGAAGGAGAAATTTTATCATTGGTTGGTGAAAGCGGAAGCGGAAAAACAACTACAGGAAAGGCTATATTGAACTTAGTAAAGCCAACATCAGGGACTGTCATATTCAATAATGAAGAAATTAGTTTGAAGGACACAAAGAAATGTAAAAGTTTCAGACAAAATGCACAGATGATATTTCAGGATCCATATCAGTCACTAAATCCTAAACAATCCATAATTGATACTGTTTCTGAGCCTCTCTTGGTTCATAATCTGACGCACAGCGAAAAGGATAAAAAGGACCAGGTTACTGCTGCTATGGAGTTGGCAGGATTAAGTCCGGCAGAAAAATATTTGTACAGATATCCGCATGAGTTGAGTGGCGGAGAAAGGCAGAGGGTTGCAATTGCAAGCTCAATAATTTTAAATCCAAAGTTTATCATAGCGGATGAACCGGTATCCATGCTAGATGTTTCTATAAGAATAGGAATACTGAACTTGCTAATGGAACTAAGGAACAAAAAAAACATATCATTTATATTTATAACCCACGACCTTTCCTTAGCATGGCTTATATCAGACAGAATTGCAATTATGTATTTAGGTAAAATTGTGGAATTGGGAGGGCCTGAGCTAATAGAAGGCAAATGCCTGCATCCTTATACAAAAGCTCTTATAGATGTAATGCCTGTGCCTAAGGCCATGAAGAATAAATCAAAAAATGCATTGGAAGGAGAAACTCCAAACCCTGCTCAGATTCCTCCGGGTTGCCGTTTTCACCCAAGATGCCCCCTGGCTAAGGACATATGTAAAATTGAAGAGCCTCCTTTAATAAAGATCAAAGATAGACATCAGGTAGCCTGTCATCTTGTTTCACCATAAGTTTTTCATAGTTTTCGAAAAAGCTCTTGCTCATATGTCTAATTTCATGTATGTCTTATTTCTGCTATTTAGTTGAATTGAAAAGTTGACACATTAAAAATGCTGTGATATTATTACTATCAAAACATTGGAAATTCATACAAAGGAGAGATTAAGATGGATTTTAAAGAAAAAGCAGCTGAAATATTTACATCAATAGAAACAGAGCTGTCAATGGATGAAGCTCTTTTGCTGATAGAGATACCTCCAAGCACTGACATGGGTGATTATGCGGTACCTTGTTTTAAATTTGCAAAGAAATACAGAAAATCTCCTGCAG
>CAZTXR010000042.1:0-10973 GCA_964617605.1 uncultured Clostridia bacterium
CTCCGGAATTTGAAATTGCAATATATCCTGAAAGAAGAGATGATTACTATTTAGCAATATTGGCAGACGGAGAAATGTTTGAATATGATGAATTGGAGCATGTACACTTCCGCACATCAAAAAAAGTAATAAATCGTCTGTCAACAGGAACTTTTAACTACTGGAATGTAATAAAAGAGAAGTTCTTGTAGGCTTAGGGCATCTACATTTTCAATATGAACCTGCTTCCTTCATTAAGAGTGCTTTCTGCCGTTAATGAATATTTGTGCTTGTCGGCAATCCATTTTGCAATACTTAAGCCAAGCCCTGTGCCGCCTTGCCTGTGCCTTGCCTTATCAGCCCTGTAAAACCTGTCAAAAATTCTGTCTAAATCTTTTTGGTTGATGCCGATTCCCGTATCCTCGATACATAATATCTTTCTGTTTTTATCAGTTTTTAAAGTAACTGTTATTTTGCCTTTTTCCGTATACTTAACAGCATTGTCAATTAAAATTACTGCCAATCTGCGTATCTTGTCATAGTCTGCCTTAATTTTGATATCTTCTTCAATATTCATTATAAAGTCGAGATTTTTATTTTTCGCAATCACTTCCATGTTTTGGCACACATTTTCTACCACTTCACTCAAAGAAAATTCTGATATATCCATTTTTTCTTCATTGTTATCAGCCTTGGCAAGAATTAACAACTGGTCAATAAGCTTAGCCATTACCCTTGTTTCAGAATATGCATTGTCAAGCCATATTTCGTTTTCATCAACTGTTCCATCTTCATCACTTAATACAACATCCAAGTTTGTTTGTATAACAGTAAGGGGAGTTCTAAGTTCATGAGATGCATCTGCAACAAATTCTTTTTGTCTTACCCAGGTTTCCCTAATTGGGGTCAATGCCTTACCTGTAAGTATATAGCTTAAAACCAAGAGCATAAGTGTTCCCGTAATCCCGGTTACAAACAAGACCGTTCTTAAGAAGGACCAAAGGATATCTTCATTAACAGTATTCTGATAAACCTGAACCACACTTTGACCATAAAAATCATTAAAATATTTCGTATAAATTCTATAATTAAAGGAACCTAACTTTATTGTTGTATATGAATCCTTTCCTTCCTCCAAAGCTTTGGAAGCAAGGGATTTTATATCATCAACTATTTTTATTTCACCTTCGTCGGAGAAAACAGGGGTTAAATACTTATCATAAACAATATAACATGCATCAAGCCTTTTTGTATCTATAAGATTATTTGGTCTTAATCTTTTGAATAAAGTTCCGTTGTCAAAGAAATATTCAGCAAGGGCTGTATTTTTATAATTATATATTCTTAAGGCTTCTGTTTGCATTAATTCTTTATTGCCATCTTCAAATATAATTTTTGTAAATCTGTAAATTCCGGCAGAAATAAAAAACATAAACAGAATAAGAATAAGACCCATATATACAGTTAATTTAAGATGAAGTTTCCTAAACATTTATTTCTCCTTAAGCATGTAACCCACGCCTCTTACAGTTTCTATTTTTGCATTTGTATCATCAAGTCTTTTCCTTAAATGATGAACATATATTTCAATGTTGCTTTCAAGTATATCGGCTTCAAGCCCCCATATGCGGTCAATTATTTGCTCTCTTGTAAATACTTGACGAGGTTTCTTTATGAACATTTCCATGAGCATTGCCTCTTTCAAAGGTATTTTGTATTCCTGGTCCCCTACATACAAAAGATAATTTTTAACATCATATTTTATGTCTTCAAATTCGTATATTTCTCCGACATATTCTGTATTTTTTCTTCTTCCCAATGCTTTTACCCTTGCAATCAACTCCTTAGTTGCAAATGGCTTAACCAAATAATCATCTGCTCCTGTTTCAAGTCCAAAAACCCTGTCATCCACTGTATCCTTAGCGGTAAGCATAATAACGGGTGTTCTTATACCTTCTTTTCTGATTGTTTTTAATATTTGAATGCCGTCTACCCCCGGCAGCATTATATCTAAAACTATTACATCATAGATATCTTTGCTTGCATAAATTAATCCTTCTTCTCCGTCATTTGCTATATCAACGTCAATTTTTTGTTTATTGAACAAAAAACTTAAAGCTTGAGTGATTTTTACTTCATCTTCTACAATTAAAATTCTCAAAATAATCCCTCCGATTATACTTTGTCACTGCTGTGAGTAAACCGCGAAGCGGCGTGTCATTGCATAAAAGAATGACAATTCGTCGAACTTCCTTATTTATAACTATATTATATCAAAAAGCTTAAAATTACATTAATATTAAGTATATCATATTATCGCAAAGAATTCTTGTCAAGAAAAATGGGTGCAGTATTTTGCACCCATTTAAAATCATTTTATGTTTTCTAATTCATTACTGTAATAACTGAAGCACACCCTGCGGTTGTTGATTAGCTTGCGCAAGCATTGCCTGAGCAGCTTGGGTAAGAATGTTATTCTTAGTATATTCCATCATTTCTTTAGCCATGTCAACATCTCTTATACGGGATTCAGCAGCTGTTAAGTTTTCTGAAGTTACTCCCAAGTTGTTAACTGTGTGCTCTAATCTGTTCTGTAGAGCACCAAGGTCAGCTCTTGTACCGGAAACTGTGTTGATTGCGTTATCGATTAATGCAATCGCAGCATTAGCATCTTCCTGTTTGCCTACGCTAATATCCTCAAGACCAACGCCTAACCCATTTGAACTCATATTTCCAACATTTAAAGAAACTTGCTGGTCTTTTAATCCATTTGCACCTATTTGGAATGTCAATCCTTTAGATGTTTGTTCTATAGTTGGAATTGTTGCTGTTCCGGCGTAAAAATCATTATCGGTACCGGATGTTATAGTTTCTGAAAATGTTACTGTAGCACCATCTGCAACTGCAGCATCAAATCCTGATACATCATCGTCAGCATCAAATAAACCGGCGAAAGCGGTTGCTATCTCTTCATCTGTTGCATCTTCAGCTACTTCTATGGCAGTCGCGCCTGCTACCGTTGCAGCAGAGCCGGTTTTTACAAATTCATATGTATCAGAGCCCAATGAAATTGTTGAACCAATTACTGCAGCACCTGTCTTACCTTCAAATTCAAATGAAAATGTTTTTGCTACTCCTTCAATTCCATCGTCAGGATCATCAAGACCCGTAACCCCTTTTGTAGAAGCAACTGTGGCTGCATTTCCTAAAGAACCATCTAGCAAATTTATTTTATTAAATTGTGTAGATGAAGATATTCTATCTATTTCAGATGTTAATGCTTCAATTTCTTTTTGAAGGTTTTCCCTGTCAACTTCGTTCTGGTATGTACCATTTGCTGATTGAACAGCTAATTCTCTCATTCTTTGGAGAATAGCGTGAGTTTCGTTTAATCCGCCTTCTGCAGTTTGGATTAAAGAAATACCATCGTTGGCGTTTTGCTGTGCTTGTTCAAGACCTCTGATTTGGCCTCTCATTTTTTCTGAAATGGCAAGCCCTGCTGCGTCGTCGCCGGCTCTGTTGATTCTGTAACCAGATGATAATTTCTCCAAGTTTTTGCCTGTGTTTGTGTTGTTCATTCCTAATTGTCTCAAGGAATTCAATGCGTTAATATTATGTTGTATTCTCATTTTTTACCTCCGTGTAATTTTATTCGGGATCCTTCCCTTCTTTTTGCAGGTAATTTATATTCCCGGCACCGGGCCCCAGATACCAAGAATTATTAAATTCCCTTACAAAACATATATCGTTAGATTTTTGATTTTATTTAGCTTTTTTATCAAATTTTTAATTAAATATTTCAATAAGTTCTTAAAGCCGGCTTTATGATAAATCATTTTATTTTATAACTTAATATTTACACTTGTATATGATTGAGGACGATTCAGTTTTTCTTTTGTTAATTTTAATTCTATATTTATATTTTTGCGAATTATGTTATCTGTTTCATATATTTCTTTGAAAACTTTCTGTATTTCTTTATTCAGTTTTTTTATATCTTCTGAACAAATACTGCTGTTATTGCTTTCTTTTTCGATTACTCCTTCATTTATTGCATCAATTTCATCAATAAGCTGCTGTCTTTTGTCAATCAATGAATTAACCTTGTCATAATCGGTCTTTAAAGATAATTCGTTGATTTCTGCTGTCAATTTCTTTAATTTTGCAGCTGCTTTTAATTTGTTTTTTAATAGCTCTTCCATAGCACTCCTGTTAATTTTTGATTTTTCTTCCGATTGCATCTGCTTCCATCCAGGTGTTCCTTAAATCCTTAATAATCGGCAATATATCATCTATAGGTTTTGTCGTTTTCATTGATGCCGACTTAATAATTTCTTTATTAAAAAACAGGTACATGTCAGCTAAATCTTGAGATATCTGATATTTATCGTCCAATGTTGCTATAAGATAATTAAATATATTCCTGACCTTTTCAAGAATAATATTTGCATTTTCATAATCCTTGTGTTCTATTAACAGTTTGCCTTGATTAAGTTTTTTAACAGCTTCATCAAATAGAAGTATAAGCAGTTCACCTTTTGTCATTGTATTTACTGATGTTCTTTTATATTGTTCAAACGGATTTATCATATTTTCTCCTTTTTTGCCTAATTGCCGCCCATCATATCTGTAAGCCACGAGCTTTGTGCATTCAATTTATTCAAACTTTGCTCCAATGCAGAGAACTGATTCCAATATCTTTGTCTTTCTCTTTCAAGAGACTTCTTTAATTGAGCCATTCTTTCATCATGCTCTTCTATTTTTTTTGAAATATAATTTTTGTCAGAAGTTATGCTGTTTGACATACCTGCTTCATCTATCAGAAATCCTGTTGTTCCGTAATTTCCAACATTCTCCCTTAATATTGCCTGAAGCTGAACGGCAATTCCGGATCTTCCGTCCAAAGAAACACCGGTAAACAATTTTGCTGTTTCTTCAGGATTTTCCAGAAGCCTTTCTTTAAACTTTTTTTCATCTAATATCAGTTTCCCGCTTGTGTCCATACTTGCAGCTGAAATTCCCAGGCTTGATAGCGTGCAGGTGCTTACATCCGTAAAGCCCGACATTGCCTCTCTCATATTTCTCAATACTGAATTCATTGCCCTGTCGCCGTACAATGCACCCTTTTTTGCTTCATCAGTCCAATTTTTAATTTCTTCCTCTTTCATTTCTTCCTGCTGGTCCGGAGTTAAGGGAGGGTATTTGCTGTTTGTTTTTTCACTGGTCTTTGTGCCGATTAAACCTATTATTTCATTATAATCATCTATGAATTGTTTAACTCTTTGCACAACTTCATCAGAGTTGTTTATTGCATCAAAAGTAACATTTTCGGTAAAATCAATGGAAGAAGCTTTCTCATTTAATTCAATGTTAATTTCATCGATTGTAAAGTTTGCAGTGCTTCTGGTGACAGTACTCTCAATACCATTTAATTTGCAGGTCATTATGGTATCAGTTCCTTTCAAATCTATGCCTGAACTAAAAAGAGCCTGAGCTAAAGATTTGTCATTTGCTGCAACTTTTACACCTTTATGGCTTCCTGTTTCAGTAGATTTAACCATAAATGTATCTGTTGTCGAGGAATAATACACTCTTACACCTGCTTCCGCATTACTGTTTATTTTGCCGATAATATCCAAAACAGACATAGTAGTCTCAAAATCCATATCCACATCATTTATAGTCAATCTATAATATTCCTTGCCATCGTATTCTATTGTTTCTACATCATTTATTCCTATCAAACCGGATTCTGCCAGAGTTTTATTTCTGTTTAATCTGTTATAATCACCTGCTTCAATATTCAGGCAATTGCTTAAGTCACTGCTTATGCTGCTTATGCCGAATATATTTGTATCGCCACCATTAACCGTAAATAAAAGTTCTGAGCTGACAGTAATTTTGCCTGTCCCGAATGCTTTATTTAATTCTGTATTCAGATAAACAGCTATATTTGATTTATCAATATTTTCGTTAAAGTTTATTTTTTTCAATACACCATTGTATTCAAATGTTATATATGAACTTTCATTGGCTAAAATACTTGCAGTTCCTTTTGATAAATCACCTGTATCAATTTCTGATGTCGATGATGCTGTTTTACCGACTTCAAACTTCAGACTGTTCAAAATTGAGCTGCTTGCAGCTGTTAATTTAACTTCCTTTCCTTCTTCTGATGAAATGATGCTTATTCCTTTGCCATCAATGGATACTGCTGCATATATATCACTTAACTCACTAAAGTCTGATAATTTTTCATTTAATTGTGTCACTACATCATCCAGGGAAATCTTACCGTCAACAGTATTGCCAAACCCTTTATCGATACTTAAATTATAGCTTTTGCCCCCATAGTCTATAGTCATGGTTCCGCCTGCTATGACTGAAATATAATCAGTTAACTCCTCTGTTGCAATAGTGTCGCTGCTCACCCTTGTATCTGAAGAAAAACTTGCTGCAGTTGCAACCTGCGATATTTCACTTATGCTGAAATTTTTAATATTTTCTGCATTGCCTGTTACATTTACATAATTTGATGATGACTTATAGGTATAGGATTCAAAAAATACGGGGCTTAGTATGTTGTTTTTAGACCCCTGTGAATACGATAAATATTTGTTGCTGAAGGTTAACAGTTTGCTGCTTATTTCTCTGTATGCTTCCTGTCTGTATAATAATTTTTGTTTAGATTGGTATTGTCTGTTTATTTTATTTTTTGTAGCCGCCGTCATTTGATTTACTAAATCATCAGTGTCTAATCCTGAAATTAAGCCGCCCATCCCTTTATTTGCAGATGCACCGTATAAACTTGCTGAAAGTGACGTCATAGGTCTCTCCTTTCCTTATAAAGATTTATCTATATATGTTATCGACATAATTACAAATTAATTAAATGTTTTTTAATTATAAAATCCCTTATTTATTTTATATTTTTGCCGATATATATATTAATAAAATTAATTAATTTTCAATAAGCGGGAGATTATATGTCAGATAACAATATCAGTGTGAAAACGCATAATCATATAAATAGCAATCCTATTAACAAACCTAAAACAAAAGAAGATATGCACTTCGATACAATTGACCCTGCAAGGGTTGTCAAGACCCCCGAAAAGGATTTTGAAAGCCAAATTAAACAAGAGCTTTTCAATTACAACCCTGATTCTGTTTTTGGCAAGTTCATAAAATCATTGCAAAATTCTCCTATCTTGTACGAAGAGGCAAGGAAGATCCTTTTAAACAAGAATTTCATAAACAATAATATCAAAAACGACCCTGTGCTCAGTATATTTTTTGATTCATTTCTTAAAAGTATTGCCATGAATGAATCTGAAATATTGGATTTTCTTAAATTTCAGCATGATACATACACAAAATTCCAGGGTGAATTCTTTGACAAGTTGAGAAATCTCCTGAATGATAACCCTGATAACACAGAATTCCAAATGGTTTTGAAAAATTTTCTGAAAAGCTATGATTGCTTTATGTCAGTGAAGGAAACTTATAAATCCATAAATGCAGCATTTGAAAATATTGAAAAAAACATCCCTGAAATGTTAAAAAGGTCTTTAAATGAAATAACTGAAAAATTTATATATGACAATACAAATGCCATTGACCTGAATTTAAGTTTATTGAAAACTGAAATTCTGCCTTTCGTTGGAAGATATATTTCTAAAATGAATGATTTTGGTATTCTGAGAGACTATGTTTCTGTATTGGTTCATAATACAGTAAGATTGGAATATGGCACTAAAACAAATTTTTCTGATGAGTTGGAGAACTTGTTTGAATTTATAAAGTATAATTTTCATATGGAAGAAAAAGAAATGGAATTACTGAAGATGTCATTGATAAGCACCTATGAATCCATGTCAAATGTTAAAAACAATTCTTTAGATTCATTTTTCAAGCTTTTGGAAAAGGGGGCCGCCGAAAGCGAAAATTCGGTAAATAAAGGTTTAATGGGGGATATGACCCAGTCGCTTTTATTTAGTCAAAATGTTAATATCCGCTTGCTTCACATGTTTTTACCTTTATCTTACAAGGGCAGGTTTATGTTTTCAGAAATTTGGATAGACAAGGAAGAAGATAAGTCAAATAAAAACAAAAATACAAGCTACCGGAATTCTTATAAAGTATTTGTAACATTTGATATTCAAAGTTTAGGATATTTTGAAAGCACTTTAGAATTAAAAGAAACTGAACTTTTGCTTGATATATATGTGCCAAAAAGGCTATCAGATTTTACAGAAAAAATTCAAGGTGATTTAGAAATACTTTTAAGTAAAAATAATGTTAACATAAAAAATATACAGGTGCAGGAGTGCGTAAAAGTCAGGAGATTTAACGAAATTTTCACAAATATTGCAGAAAGGGGAAATGGTGTAAATGTCACAGTTTAAAGACAAATCAAAAGCACTTGCTCTTAAATATAATGCAAATAAAAATAATTCACCTGTTGTAATTGCTTCAGGCTCCGGCTATATTGCAGACAAGGTTGTTGAAATTGCCCAACAATCGGGTGTGCCCATATACAGGGACTCCTCATTGTCGTCTGTCTTATCTCAGCTTGAGATAGGAAGTGAAATTCCGGAGGAACTGTTCAGCTCAATTGCAGATATATATATTTATTTCTTGAATTTTAAAATTCCAAGGGATGAGACCTAAAAACAACTTGATGGCATTAGGAGAAATCATGTTTAATAGAGAGAAAACAGTAAAAATATATGATACAGAAAATAATCTGATAGGAAAAGGCCGCCTCTTAAATTTAAGCACGGGGACAATTAAGATAAAAGGGGATAATTTGCCTGTTTTATGCTCGCAAATAATGATTTTTATCGAAATATATGATGATATTTCAGGAATAGATCGATATTTTTGCAAAGTTAAATTGGCATCTCACAATCAGCTTAATGCATATATAGTTGAAAAAGATTCGGAAATTGAGAGAAGAAAATCTCTAAAAGTTCGAACTGATTTATCCTTTTATATAGAAAGCTTCATAAGAAATGATAAAGATATAATAAAAAACCACCCGAATATGATAATCAATATGTTGAATTTATGCATAGGCGGCATGTTGATTTCATCAAACTATGAATTAAATATCAATGATATCATAACCTTTAGTTTTCAGTATGAAAAATTGGTAATTTTGTTAAAGGCTAAAGTTATAAGAATAAGCAAAACATATTCTCAAGACACAAAACCGTTACCTGATAAAAATTATGGCTGTATTTTTGAACAAATGCCATCTTACTACGAAGATATAATAACTAAATACTTATACAAAAGACAGATTATATTATATAAAAATAAATAAAAAACAGATTAACAAATATAGGAGTAGGTATATGATACTAAATTACATGGAAGAAATCGTCAACAGATATCTTAAGAGAATTTTAGCAAGCCCTGATTATGCATCTATATGCAAATGCAATTGCTGTGAAGATGATATTATGGCAATGGCATTAAATAATCTGAAGCCATTTTACATCACAACTAAAAGAGGAGAAGTGTTCGCAGAATATTTTTCTTATGAAACCCAGCATCAGGCAGAAATAATTAAAGAAGTAATTGAGGCAATTGAATTTGTATCATTACATCCAAATCACAAATGATATCTATCCTCTTAAGGAATTAATTGTTTGTTCAATTTGGTCAGCAGTTTGTATTACAGTTGTGTTAAGCTGGAAGGCTCTTTGAATTTGAATCAGTTTTATCATCTCTTCTGATACTTCAACATTAGAAGCTTCCAAGCTGCCCTGTAATACCCCTGCCTCAGCTAAATTATATTCTGCATTTTCATTTGATAGTCTGAACAAGTTATTGCCTGCTTGCTGCAAATCACTGTTATTATCAAATGAAAACACTCCCAAATCTGCATTGTTTATAGAGCCTTCATTTCCTATAATTATAGGTTCTTCCTGAATATTTAATACATATCCTCCATGGTATGTAAGGTAATTTACATCATTAATATTTGTTATTTCAAAACTTCCGCTCCTAGTAAAAAAATTCCCCTCTTCAAATTGTACAGCAAAAAAGCCATCGCCCAATATTGCAAAGTCAGTATTAACCCCTGTCTGATAAAGTGTGCCTTGACTCCAGATAAGATCAGTTTTATTTATTTTAGAGCCGCTTCCTGATTTTAGCTCAGTATTTGCACCTTCACTTCCTCTCATATTTGTATAAACTAAATCCGAAAATTCCGGCTTGGACTTTTTAAATCCTGCTGTTTGTATATTTGCCATATTGTTTGAAATAACATCTAAATAGCTTTTATTGCTCCTTGCTCCGTTTGCAGCTGTGTAGTAAGCTTTAATCATATTTTCCTCCTATTATACCTTTCCTATTTCATTAACTGCCTTATCATTTATCATATCGTATATTTTCAAGGCCTGTGCTGCTGTTTGAAGAGCCCTTTGTGACGACATTATATTTGTTAATTCTTCTGTTACTTCAACATTGGATCTTTCAATTGCCTTGTTCCTTATGGAAGGATGCTCAACCAAGTCCGATTCTCCTTCTGAAATAAACATACCTTCGCTATATTTATTCAAGCTGCTGTAATCAAGAAAATCGTAAAGGGCAATATTGTCCACAAGAATTCCGTCAACTATTATACTTCCATCTTCAACAAAGTTAAATTTGTCTCCCCCAATATATATATCTCCAAATTTTCCCTGTACTCTTCCAATTCCTTCAAGAAACAAAAACCCTTCATTATCAATATTAAAGCTGCCATTGCGTGTATATAAAATTTGCCCCTTATTTTCAACTGCAAAAAACCCTGCTCCCATAATTGCAAAATCAGTTATATTTCCTGTTTCCTCCAAAGACCCTTGAGAATGCACCGTATTGTTTTCTGTTACGGTCCTAATGACAGAAACAATATTCAAAGGGGTGGATTCATCTTTGATTCCATTTTGCTTATACTTGTTTATTAGCAAACTGCCAAAATTTGAACTTATAATTTGTTC
>CAZTXR010000043.1:0-10772 GCA_964617605.1 uncultured Clostridia bacterium
TTATATGATGTAAAAGTAAAAAATAAAAATAATATAATAGATAATATTTTCAGCAGCCTTTATTATAAGAAATTTTATGAGTATATGGAAACAATGAAACCAAAACTTATTATAAGTACATTCCCCCTGTGCTCATCTATTGTAGCTAAAATAAAGGAGGAATATAAGGATAAGGTCAGTTTAATTACTGTTATAACTGATGTTGTTGACAGTTGGGAGTGGATTTATGAAGGAACAAATAAGTATTTAGTACCAACAGAATCAATAAAAAACAAGCTAATTGCCAAAGGGGTAGATGAAGACCTTATATTTGTAACGGGAATACCCGTAAAAAAAGAATTCATTCATGAAGATATTAATTTTTCAATTAAAGATAGAGATACCATTCTACTTGTCCTAAGCGGTATTGAATATATTTCAAATGACTTGTTAAACAAACTTAATGAATACAAGGACTTTAATATAAAAGTTGTTACGGGAAGAAATGAAAAATTGTACAAAAAGCTTAACGAACTAAAATATGCTAATATTGAAATTTTTGGATATGTAAACAATTTAAATGAAATGATGGATGAATCAATTTTTATCGTGACTAAGCCCGGAGGGGTTACAATATTTGAGGCAATCAATAAGGAATTACCCTTGATAGTATTGAATTCCAATATTGGCCAAGAGAAAGGCAATATAGATTTTATCAGACAAAATAAAATAGGGATTGTTACGGAATCCCTTGATAATTTGCCGCATATTTTGGATTATTATATTAGCAACCCTGTAATTGTAACTAATTATAGAAAAAATATAAAAAGGATTAAAAAAACTTTAAATTATAACAGCCTGACTATTGATTCTGTCATAAATGAGGTAATTTAAAATGGGTTTTAAAAAATATAAAAAGGTATTCGGGATAGCATTTGTTGTGCTTTCAGCCTTGATAATGATAGCAATACTTTTCAAAAATAATGACTTATATAATTTAATAGGTATAATAAAAAATATAAATGCAAAATATATAATAATTGCACTAATATTTATTTTTGTATTTTGGTTCTTGGAAGCTGCCATGATCTATTCGCTTATTACTAAATTTACTGAACATAAAAGAAATTATAAGACTTTTTGGCTTGCAGTTAAGGTTACAATGATAGGGCAATATTACAGCAATATTACTCCCTTGGCATCAGGGGGCCAACCGGTACAATTATATGTACTTAAAGACGGAGATATAAATTTAAGCAACGGAACAGCAATTCTTATCTGTAAATTTTTACTTTTTCAAATTGGCGTAACCATATACTCTCTTTTATTGGCTGTTTTTAAAATAAAACTGCTAACCGATGTAAACAGCGGTGCCTCAATGTTCGTTATTGCAGGATTAACTATAAATATGATTATGCTCAGCTCAATAGTGTTAATTTCATTTAATCAGCAAATTTTATTAAGCTTATGTACCTTTGTTTTAAATGTATTATTTAAAATGCATATTGTTAAGGATGCAGAAAAACTGTTAAGCAAAGCTGAAAAATTCATATCAGAATACAAGGAAAGCATAAATAAGCTAAAGGAGGATTATTACTATTCAATTAAGATGTTTGCAATTACCTTTATTCAGCTTACGGTATTTTTCAGTACAACATACTTTGTTTATAAATCTTTTAATTTAAATGATGCTAATATATTTGACATAATATGTTTGCAGTCGTTTTTATATATGGCAGTATCCTTTATACCTACACCGGGAACCGCCGGTGCCAGTGAAATAGGTTTTGTTTTATTATTGGGGTATTTGTTTCCGCCAAATATTATACACACTGCCTTGTTGTTATGGAGGGGAATCAGCTTTTATTTCAGCCTAATATTCAGTGGCTTGTTTTCTTTTACAGTAACAACTTTAGGGAAGAAGAAAATATTGGTTTAGCTCAGGATGACAAAACGGATGACAGATTATTTCCGTTGTATTTAATTAAAACAAATGTTATAGTTGGTTAGTAGAATTATGCAGAAATTTGGAGGGTAGTCATAAATGGTATTTTCGAGTTTGGTCTTTTTATATTTATTTTTCCCCATAAATTTAATTTTTTATTTTATCAGTAAAAATCACACTTACAGAAATATTGTTCTTTTAAGTTTTTCTTTGTTCTTTTATGCCTGGGGGGAACCATTTTTTATTTTAGCACTATTATTTAGCGGAATCATCAATTATTCCTTTGCCTTATTAATTGATAAGTATAAGGGGACTTTCAAGAGCAAGGTTTTTTTATGGACGGCAATAGTAATAGACTTATCAATGATTGGTATATTTAAATATTACAATTTCTTTGTTAATAACGTAAACTTTGTTTTCAATACAAATTTAGGTTTGAGCTCAATAGGCCTGCCCATAGGTATATCATTTTATACCTTTCAAATAATATCATATGTTATAGATGTATACAGACAAGATGTTCCCGCTCAAAAGAAATTTTACAAACTTCTTTTATATATGTCTCTGTATCACCAATTAATTGCAGGACCTATAGTAAGATACATAGATGTGGCTAACGAAATAGACAACAGGGTTATAACCCTCAGCAATTTCAGCTATGGAATCAACAGGTTCATTATAGGCTTATTAAAGAAGGTAATAATAGCAAACTCAGCCGGTCAGGTTGCCACGGTATTTTTGGACAGCAACTTAAGCGAGCTGTCTGTATTGGGGGCATGGCTTGGAATAATTATGTACACATTTCAAATCTATTTTGATTTTTCCGGTTATTCCGATATGGCAATCGGATTAGGAAGGATGTTTGGATTTACCTATAAAGAAAACTTTAATTATCCTTATATTGCAAAAAGTGTACAAGACTTCTGGAGAAGGTGGCACATTTCTTTAAGTTCATTTTTCAAGGATTATGTATATATTCCTCTTGGCGGAAACAGAAAGAATTTTGTTATCAATGTAATTATAGTTTGGATGCTGACAGGTCTTTGGCATGGGGCCAGCTGGAACTTCATTATATGGGGATTGTACTACGGTATTTTCTTATTGCTTGAAAGAAAATTATTGCATAAAATATTGGATAAAATTCCTTCTGTCCTGTCGCATGTTTATTTAATGCTTATAGTAATTATCGGATGGGTCTTCTTCTATTATATTGATATTACAAAGGGTCTTAAATTTATGAGCATATTGTTTGGCTTTGGAAGCAATCCTTTGTATGATATTAAGTTTGAAGTTGAATTTTTCAACAATGTTATATTCTTAATATTTGCTGCCTTGTGCAGTACACCGGTATTTGGCGCCATGTACAAAAAAATAAGCAATTTAGTAGTTATAAACAATTACAAACCGTCTAAACTGGTGGTTATAGCCTTTAATGCAGCAATATTAATTGTAAGCACAATACTGCTTATCGGACAAACATATAATCCGTTTTTATATTTTAGGTTTTAGGGGGTCTTATGGATAAGAAAAATCATTTATCATTTTTAAATATATTTATATTTTTAGCCTTAATTTATGTGTTTACAATTCTAAACCTTTTGGCTCCAAAGGATAAAACAATTTCTGAGGTTGAAAACAGAACTTTGGCTAAAAAGCCTGTTTACAGTTTGGACAATCTCTTATCCGGAAAGTATTTCAGAGATTTTGAAGATTTTTTTGCCGACCACTTTTTTGACAGGGAAAAATTAGTTAAAGTAAGCAAGAATATAAGCTCTTTGAAGGGAATCAAAAGAGAAGAGGAAGTAGTTTTGGTTGGTTTTGACGGGCAAAATGTCGGAGGCAATCAAGATACGGAGGATGAAGGCGAAAATTTGGAAGGTGATAATGTAGTAGCAAGCACAAAGGGTAATTTGTTAATTTTAAATGATACGGTAATGGAATTATTTAAATTTAATCAGGAAAAAGCAAAATTGTATGCAGATATGGTCAATACAGCAAGCGAAAAATTCGGTAAAAACGTGAAGGTTTACTCCTTGCTTGCACCTATTCAAATAGAATTTCTAAAAAATGAAAAATACAAAAATTTGTCCGATTCACAAATAGATGCTATGAAATTTGTAAATGATAATTTCTCAAGCAGTATAATTTCTGTTGATGCCTATACACCTATTAAGGAACATAGTGATGAATATGTTTATTACAGAACAGACCACCATTGGACTGCCCTCGGTGCATATTACGGGTACACAGGTTTTGCTAAGGCAGCAGGGCTTGAGGCTGTAGCCTTGGACAAGTATAAGAATAATGAGGCTCGAGATTATTTAGGCTATATATCAACCGTCAATCCTTCTGAAACTGTAAATAAAAACCCGGATACTGTAGTTTTTTATATTCCGCCCGTAAAAACTGACATGAAAGTATTTTATTATGACAAGGAAACAGGTGAAAAGAAATCTTATAAGGGTGATGTAATCAACAAAAAATATACTATGTTAGATCAAAAATACGGTGTTTTCTTAGGAGGAGATTCTGCCCTTAGCGTCATTAAAACTGATGTGAAAACAGATAAAAAAATCATGGTTATAAAAGATTCCTACGGAAATGCTTTTGTACCATTTCTAACTCCTCATTACAGTGAGGTATATGTAGTTGACCCGAGACATTACAAGGAAAGTATAGTGGACTTGGTTAAGGAAAATGAAATAGGAGAGGTTATGTTTTTAAATTATATATTAACAACAAGCTTTGACGGCTTTATGAACAGTGTATTAAGTTTGTTGAAATAATAAAGAGCAGCTGATACATTATAAGCCGGATGACTGTTATTTATGTTAGGGTAAATAAAGGAAGCTTTTCATTGCTTGATAGGAACTTAATTGTTATAATGAATATAAGGCATATAATCTGAATAAAAAAGAAGGATACATTAATGAAAAAATTTATAAATGAATGGGTTGTACCTACAATTATTGCTGTTGTAATTGTGCTTTTCTTGAATAAATTTATATTTATATTGGTGACTGTTCCTACAGGCTCCATGGAAACAACAATTATGCCCGGTGACAGACTGTATGTGAACAAACTGTTTAGTATAAAGGATGCAAAAAGAGGAGATATACTTGTTTTTAGATCTGACGAATTAGATGCAAAACTTGTAAAAAGGCTTATTGGATTGCCGGGAGAAACTGTTGAGATAAATGAAAAAGGTGAAGTTTATATAGACGGTGAAAAGCTAGAAGAGCCCTATGCAAGGGAAGCAAGGGGTGCGGCTCAAACATTCAAAATCCCTGATGGCACATATTTCTTTTTGGGTGACAACAGGCCTATATCGGTAGATGCAAGGTACTGGAGCAACCCCTATATTTCGGAGGATAAAATTATCGGAAAAACTGCATTCAGATTTTTCCCCCTCAACAGGATTGGGAAATTAGAATAGTTAGGCTGATATATCGGAACGGCAAAGGCTGTGCTTTGTTTATTACTACAAAACTTGACAAAAATATAAATAATATTCCTTGCATAATTTTAGACCCCAAGGTATAATGTTAAATGAAAAGGATTTCATTGTATTAGTTCTGAAGACAGGTGATTTTATGAATGAAACGGCTTATATAATCGGTGAATCCAGAACAAATTTGGATAATGCCATAACAGTGATATATAATTCTTTTTACATAGCATTTGAAATAGATTCAAAGACAGATATTATCATTGATATGGGCTGCACACATACAATTGACATTACCGAAAATTTCGTAAAGAAGATATTTATCGGCAGGAATATTTTTGACAGCGATAATTTGGAGCAAGATATCAAAAGAAGATATCACGGAACATCTCAAAAAGCTATGATAGTATCATACAAGGATGCTATAAAAAAATATACTGAAATAAAAAGTAAATATTACAGATAGCTGCTTTGTTTATGTGATGTAGCAAAACTATGTCGGAGTAAATAAAACCCAGCAAGAACAAGTTATTGTTTTTGTTGGGTTTTTTGTTTTAGGTCATTGAAGCACAGTAGACCTGAAACTAAAAAGGAGGGAAGGTTAAAAGACATTTTGCTGCATTTGCAATATAAAAGAATTAGGAGGGTTATTATGCTATTTAATTTATCACCAATTTTCGCTTTGTTACCGTTAATCATTTACATTGTTTTATCGTTTAAAGAAGTAAATCCTGTTTTAGCTGTTATTATTTGTGTTATTTTAAGTGGAATACTTACAAAGCAAAAGTTTTCAGCCTTTGGAGGTATTATTGCAGATTCTTTAGGTTCTTTCTTGGGAATGATAGGCCTCATAATTATGTTAGGTTCCGGTTTGGGCGCAATATTGCAGAAAACCGGGGTTGCAGAATATTTTGTTATGAGCCTTGTTAAAAAGATCGGAGTTGATACTGAAAGAAAAGCTATCATTGCAACAATGGTTTGTTCTCTGATTCTTGTAGCTCTTTTGGGAACATTGGCAGGAGCAAATGCTATTCTTGCGCCAATTATAATACCTCTTGTTGCCACAATAGGCATTACACCTTCAACTGTTGCGGTAGTGTTTATGGGAGCCGGATTGACCGGAATGTTTGTGGGACCATATACTCCACAGGTTATTACCATAATGGGTCTTACGGAATTAAGCTATGGAAGTTATATGATTTCAGCGGGACTGCCCTTAGGTATCCTTGTATCAGCAATAACTTTTATTATGGCAAACAGGATTCAAAAAAGAACCATTGGTGTTTATGCATACGAAAATATAGAGAAATATGAAGATAATTATGCACCAAGCGATGAAGTAAAAAAAGCTGCCCTGGCATTTGGAGTTATAATGGCTGTAATGATAGGGTATGGGATATACTTAAAGAGCGGTTCATCCTATGCTATATTGGTTATTTCGATAGCTGCCGCTGTCACCGGATTTGCAGGCAAGCTTAAACCTGATGACTTAATTAATACATTCGTCGCTGGAGCTTCACGTATGATGTGGTTGTTCATAATGTTCATATTGTTTAATCCCTTTATCGATTTTATTGCTGAAGTAGGAGCTTTTGAAAGATTGGTTACAATACTGAATCCTTTATTGGAGTCTCAAAGCAAGGTAGTATTTTCATTTGTTGCCTCGTTGACGGGAATATTTGGAGTAGGCGGTGCTGCAACGGCAGATAATGTTGTAATGGATAATATGTTTAAGCCTATACTGCAGCAATTAAGCATTACACCTTCATTATGGGCATTAATACTTCTTGTTTCGGGTCAAATTACTTCATTTGCATATCCGGAAGCTGATATGATAGGGCAGATGGGGTTGGCCAGATCAAAGGATATGAAGAATTTAGTCAAGTTCGGTGTTACCGTAACCGTATTTTCAGTGATTCTTGTTGTTGTAAGATCACTCTTTGCATAGAAGGTATAAAATGTTGAAAGATAAATTAAAAGATTATATTGATGCCCAAAAAGGCAATGTAGCAGTATCTATAAAAGATTTAAGAAGCGGCAGTGAAATCAATATTAATGCAGATATGAAATTTCCATCAGCCAGTATAATTAAAATTGCTATAATGTCTGAGCTTTTTAATAAAATTAACGAAGGTATCTATAATTTAAATGATGAAATAGAAATTAAAGAAGAAATGTTAACCGGAGGGGACGGTATACTTAAGGAATTAAACTATGGTCATAAATTTACTCTTAAGGAAATATGTACTTTGATGATTATAGTAAGTGACAACATGGCTACAAATATTTTGATAGACCTGTTAGGTATGGACAGCATCAATTTATGTGCAACAAAATTAGGCATGAAAAATACCAGTCTTCAACGAAAAATGATGGATTCATTAGCTGTGAAGCAAGGAAGGAATAATTTCACATCTGCTGAAGATTTTGCGTTGGTTTTAGAGCTTATATACAAGGGTGAAAATGTAAATAATACTTATAGCAATATGATGCTAAATATACTTAAGAGGCAGCAGGTAAGAGGAAGGCTTGATTTATATTTGCCGGAGGAAGTATTGATAGCTCACAAAACAGGTGATTTAGACAACTTGGAGCATGACGGAGGAATAGTTTTTCTGCCTGACAGGGAATACATAATTTGTGTGCTAACCAATGAAATAAATTCTAACAAGGAAGGCAGAGAAATAATTGGAGAAATATCTAAAATGGTTTATTACGAAATACTGCTGCAAAATTAATTGTATTTAGCTTTCAATGCCGGAAATTATGATTAGAGGTGAATTGTTTGCTTGATGAAAGAATTTTAAGCATGCAGGATGAAATAATAAAAAGTATTCAAGAATGCGTGAAAATAAAAAGTGTTCAAGATGATCCGCAAGAAGGAATGCCGTTTGGACAGGGTATTCACAGAGCATTGGAGTATTGTTTGCATTTATCCGGCTTAATGGGGTTTAAAAATGTAAATGTCGATAATATGATAGGTTATGCCGAGTACGGTGAAGGTGCCGAAATGATTGCGGTTCTTGGGCATTTGGATGTAGTGCCTGAAGGGGAGGGGTGGACCTACCCTCCATATAATGCAGAAATTCACAAGGGCAAAATATATGGAAGAGGCACAACTGATAATAAGGGACCCATAATAGGAGCCTTGTATTCATTAAAAGCCATAAAGGATTTAAATATACCATTAAAAAGAAGGGTAAGAATTTTTTTCGGACTGAATGAGGAAACAGGGAGCAACTGCGTGAAGCATTATGTAGATAAGGGTGAAGAGTTACCTGTGGCAGGCTTCACCCCTGACGCAGAATATCCCATAATCAACAGTGAGAAAGGTATTGTTACATGCGGCTATAAAAGAAAATTATTTCAAAATAATGATCTTGTTTTAAAATCAATCAAGGGTGGAAGTGCAGCAAATGTGGTACCTGATTATGCGGAAGCAACTGTTGATGCACCTGAAAATAAAAGGGCAGAAATAAAAAGGTTAGCCGATGAAATAGGTGGCATAAAAATTACTGAAAATGATAATGCATTTGTAATAAAATCATATGGAATATCTGCCCACGGAAGTACTCCGGAAGCAGGAAAAAATGCAATTTCTTATTTGATGCTATTTTTGGGCAAGGTTGGTTTTGTGGGAGACGTTAAAGAATTCATCAATTTTTACAATAAATATATTGGTACCCAACTACATGGGGAAAGCTTAGGTATTTTTTTAGAAGATGGGGTATCAGGTAAGCTTACCCTTAATTTAGGAACCATAACCGGGGTCTATAACGAAATAAAAATAGAAATAAATTTGAGGTACCCGGTTACAAAAGACCTTAATGAATTTATGGATATTTTTAAAGAAAAAATGAGCCAAGGGAAATTTGAAGAGGTATATTTCAGATATAAGGAAAGTCTGTATATATCGCCGGACACAGAATTCATAAAGAAGCTTCAAAAAGTATATGAAGAAAAATTTGGCGAAAAAGCAGATTTGATTTCCATAGGGGGAGGCACTTATGCCAAATCTATGAAAAATATAGTAGCCTTCGGCCCGATTTTTAGGGGTGAGCCCATGGTAGAGCATAAACCTGACGAATATATAAAAATCGATTCATTGATGAAAAATGTTCAGGTAATGGCAGCAGCTATCAAGGAGTTAGCCAATTGATTGCGGAGGAATATAATGAGAATTACTGATATAAGAATTGGGGAAATTTCAGTGCCTTTAAAAACCCCTTTTAAGACAGCGCTTCGAACTGTAAACAGTGTTGAAGACATAATTGTGGAAATTCATACAGATACGGGAAAGGTGGGATACGGTGAAGCTCCGCCTACCGGAGTAATAACAGGAGATACCAAGGGAGCCATAACAGGTGCCTTGAATGAGCATATTATCAAAAGCATCAAAGGAATGGACATAGAGAATTTTGAGGATATAATGCTAATGTTAAATAGTTGTATTCTAAAAAATACCAGTGCTAAGGCAGCGGTTGATATAGCTTTGTATGATTTGTACGGCCAGTTATACAGTGCTCCCGTGTATAAGCTGTTAGGCGGTAATAAAAAAGAAATTATTACAGATATAACCATAAGCGTCAATGAACCGGAAATAATGGCAATGGATAGTATTGATGCCGTAAGAAGGGGCTTTGAAACATTAAAAGTCAAGGTTGGTAAAGATACGTCAAAGGATATTGAAAGAATTAAAGCCATAAGAAATGCTGTCGGTTATGATGTAAAGCTTCGAATTGACGCAAACCAGGGATGGAAGCCTAAAGAAGCGATAAAAATATTAAGAAAAATGGAAGAGGAAAATTTAAATTTAGAATTAGTGGAACAGCCTGTAACAGCTCATGATATAGAGGGGCTTAAGCTTGTTACAGACAATATTTCAATCCCTGTAGTAGCAGATGAAAGTGTATTTTCTCCTGAGCAAGCATTAAGAATTTTGCAGGAAAGAGCGGCGGACTTAATTAACATTAAATTAATGAAGACCGGAGGATTGTACAATGCACTAAAAATTTGCTCCCTTGCCGAAATATACGGTGTTGAATGCATGATAGGTTGTATGTTGGAGGCAAAAGTAAGCGTTAATGCAGCAGTACATTTAGCAGCTGCTAAAAGCATCATAACAAAAATAGATTTGGACGGTCCCGCACTTTGCAGCGAAGACCCCATAGAGGGAGGGGCTGTGTTCGAAGAATTCAAGATTTCATTAAATGATGCTCCGGGCTTAGGAATTAAAAAAGTAAACGGAATTAAGTATTATAACTAAAAAATGTATTAGAATAAAGAGTGTCGTAAAGGCACTCTTATTTTAATTCAGAATTTTTTGTTATTGACTTAATTACAATAGGAGCATATACTGTATATATAGTATATGCACAGTAGCCAAAGGATGATGAAGTG
>CAZTXR010000044.1:0-2768 GCA_964617605.1 uncultured Clostridia bacterium
ATGCTTGTTTTAAAATTTCTAAAATTTCTTCCGGTGTTAAAATCTTGTAGCTGCCGCATTTGCTAGTTGAATTTGCAATTAGCGGAAGCATTTCTTCCGTCGCATTAAGGTCTTTTATATTTGTGACAATACCACATTCTTTCATAAATGATTCTAAGGCATCTATTCCTTCTAATGCCACTTCTTCCTTAGACTTTCCTCTGCTATCTACCTCCCACACATTAATTGCATAACGTACAAATTTTTCTAAACCATATTTGTATATATATCTGTAGTAGGGAAGGGAAATTGCCGCAAGTCCCATGCCATGAGTACAATCTGTGTATGCACCAAGCTGGTGCTCAATTTTATGAACTTGCCAGTCTTCTGTCTTGCTTAATTTCATAAGAGAACTGATGGCAAGTGTAGAGCTCCACATTAGATTGCTCCTGGCTTCATAATCTTCCGGAGCTTTTATAGCTATTTTTGCGCTATGTATAATCGAACGAAGTAACCCCTCAATTAAATAATCGGTAGTTACATCATCATCTCCCGAAAAATATTCCTCCATAAGGTGTGACATCATGTCAAAAATCCCGCTGACCATTTGATAATAAGGAAGTGTAAATGTATATTCAGGATTCATAATTGAAAACTTAGGATATAAGTCTGCAGGAAAACCACGTCCAATTTTAAGCTTTTCTTCCTCATTAGTTATAACAGAAGTACCATTAGCCTCAGAACCTGTTCCTGCAAGTGTGAGTATAGATGCAACTGGTACAGTTCTATGGTCAACTTTTTCACCATTTATCCAGAAACGCGTCCATGCATCTCCTTTGCAATATGCTGATGCAGAAACCGCTTTTGCACAATCAATTACAGAACCTCCTCCTATTGCTAAAATTAAATCCACGTCATTCTCACGTACAATAGAGGCACCTTCCAAGACTTTTTTATAAGTTGGATTTGGCATAACACCGGTTAGTTCAACAATTTTTTTATTATTTCTTTTTAATATTGCAGCAATTTGATCATAAAGACCGTTTTTCTTTATGGAACCTTTTCCATAAACAAGCATAATTGTGTCGCCATATTTTTTAACTTCATCTTCTAATTTTTCCATGGCACTTCTGCCAAAATAAATCGTAGTGGGGTTTTTATAAGTAAAATCAATATTCATTTTTCTTTCCTTTCAATTTAATTTCTGCTCTAAAATAATTTTTTTGTTTTTAGTCGCTTTTTCTTTACTTAACCAGACTATTTAGGCCTTCATCGTTGTCAAGGTTCTCGTATTCCTTGTTTTCCATAATTTTTATAATTCTTTCCACCATTTCATATACATCTTCATAGGAAACGTATAGGGGTGCAGGGGCTAATCTTATGACATTGGGATATCTGAAGTCAGGTATTATATTATTGGCCTTAAAGGCCTCATTAATTCTTAAGGCATCCTTATGGGTTAATGCAACATGACCGCCTCTAACGGAGTTTTCCCTTGGATTTCCTATACCAAAGCCATATTTTAAAAGCTTTTGCTCGATTAAATACATGAGATAGGCCGTAATTTTAAGCGATTTCTCCCTTATATTTTCAATGCCTGCTTCATTTGTTATCCTTAATGCCCCCTCAACAGGTGCCATGGATAAAATAGGCTGAGTGCCTATTTGCCATCCCCCTGCATATGCAGCATGTTCAAATTCCTGGGATAAATTAAACTGAGTTTCCTTTTTGTTTCCCTGCCAGCCGGCAAGACCAGGTTTCATGTGGAAATGTTTTTTATTTATATAGAGACCTGCTATGGCTCCCGGTCCTCCGTTTAAGTACTTATAATTGCACCATATGGCAAAATCAGGGTCAATTTGCTTAAAATCATGAGGCACTACACCGATTGAATGGCATAGGTCAAAGCCTACATATATTCCTTTTTTATGTGCTTCTTTTGATATTCTTTCCATATCAATTAACTGTGAAGACCTGTAAAGTACTGCCGGCAACAAGATCAGGCAAACATCGTCAGTCATGGCTTCTATTAGATCATCTTCGCAAATCTGTTCCCCATTCCTGCTTTTTACTATTTTTAAGCATTCCTCCGGATTGTATCCCCTTGCGCGGATATCGCTGTAAACTGCATATCTGTCGCTGGGGAAATTAATATCATCCATAATAATCTTATTTCTTTCAGGTGTAGGTTGGTAAAAGGTAAGAATGCATTGGTGAATATTTACAGTAGTGCTGTTGCCGCATGTGACTTCTTCCGGCTCAGCATTTATAAGGGGAGCCATCATTTTCCCCAATTTATCTTGATATAAGAAATATCCTCCTTTGGTCCAAATGCCTATGCCCAATTCCTTCCATGCCTTAAGAGCTTCAAGTAATGTTTCCTCTGCATCCTTGCTGCACAATCCGCATGAATTTCCGTCCATGTAAATTTCACCTTCATTAATATAAAAGCGTTCCTTAAATCTTGCAAGTTTGTCTTCTTTGTCTAAGTTTTTTGCATAATCTCTGGTTAACTCAAAATTAATCATGGCTACCTCCTATTATCTGAGCTGTTTGATAATTCTATACTTTTTAAATAAATTGATTAGTGCTGAATCTTTGTAAAAAGTCTTCTGTTTTTTTATAGTTTTAAAAGTCAGTCTACGAATTATGTCTGCAAATTACGTAATAATGTTCCCATAACTAATTTGGAGGACGAAAAGAAATTTCTCCGGAACTAATTTGGAGAACGAAAAGAAATTTCTCCGGAACTAATTTGGAGAACGAAAAGAACCGTCCCCAAAAAGTTA
>CAZTXR010000044.1:2868-10696 GCA_964617605.1 uncultured Clostridia bacterium
TATCCGTAATCGGTAATTAAATATAGCTTTAAAGGAGATGATAATTCATTTTTGGGGAACTTTAATGCGTCCATATTTGTAAAATTATTTATATAATTATATTCTGTGTTGTTAAAATTATCCTGGTCATCATTAAATGTATAGGCTGCTGTGCCATCGAAATTATTTATATCAAACACTTCATCATCAACCATTATTTTAAATGCTTCAGAACTTTCATCTGCAACCAACTCTGCATCAATTCTCTTTGTGCTGGCATAGCCTGCACCTTCTTCTTTTTCATGAATTATATAGGCTGTATTGTTGGACCATGCTCTTTCAAATTGTTTTAATTTGTATTTTCTTGATACGGTTTCATTGTCCGGTGCATAAGAGTCATTAACCAATACATATTCCTTGCCCTCTGCATCTTTTTCAAAGCCGGTCACAACAATTAAATGACCTCCCGTTACTCCCGGGGCTCCTTCAACATATGGATAGGAAGTATTTTTTGAGTCGTTTGAATATTTTACGCTTACCCCTACCGGATAACCCTTTGCAATTTCATGTTTCAAGCCTTCAATTGTCGTATAATCCACATAGGCTTCATATCCGTAGCTGCCGGCGGATGCCATGGCAAAGGCCCAGTTTCCGAATCCGTAATTAAAATCAAATGTGCTTTGGGCTACTTCTTCCGGCAATAACCTTTCCCCGCTGCCGTTCATAATCATGGTTATGGTTGTGGGGCTGCAAATAGAATTAGCGATGTTTGGGTCTCTGATCATTTGGGACATGGCTGGTGTTGCTATATTTTTATTCCAATCTGATTCATTTAATGCACTTTCAAACTGTTTTTCTATAGCCTGTCCTTTCAAAGTGTTCTTTAGGGTCCCGTGAAGCATTCTGACAGTTGGTTTATTTGAGTTGCTTGACCTGAAAATTACTTTCAACTGAACCCTGCTTGCAGTTTCACCACTGCTGCCTTTTATTGTTAGTTCATCAACAGATATATAGGCTAATTCATCATCGGGGCTTACGGATGCCCTTTGTATAAAGGGGCTCCATTCCCCCCAAGACAGCCAGTCTGTCCAAGTTTTTACCTCAATATCTTTTCCGCTTTTATCTTTGTCATAATGATTCACCAGTACCTTTGCCTGCACTTCTACGCTGGTTCCTTCGGGAGTATCACTGTTCCATGACATAACCATGTATTCGAAATTAGGCACTTCAATTTCACGGGATATATATTCTCCGTATCCCCCCTCATCATTGACCTCATTAAGTGTTACTGAACCATTTTCATTGCGTATTACATTATTAAGCCCTTCTTTGCCGGTGTCAAAGTCCTCGTAAGTGTCAATTTTAAATTCATTTCCATAGGATTTAATAGTGTCTTCATCTTTAGCACATGCTATTACTCCCATTGTTAGTGCCACTGTCATCAGCAGCAAAATATAAGTTTTTTTAAGCAATTTGTCCTCCTGCCAATAAATAATTTAACTAATTTCATTATAGTGAAATTTGTCAAGTTTTGCAAATGTTTTGTATAGGTGTTATACCATCCTTAAGAATTTTATAGGATAAAAAAATCTTCTGATTTAATCAGAAGATTTTTAATTTGTTTTGTAATTTTTTATATGTATTATTCGTCAAATGCTTCTTTAACTGACCATTCTTTCCATACATTGCCTACCAAGTGGGGACCCGGTTTTAATACTTTTTTGCCCGGTTTCCATCCTGAAGGAGTTACCTCTGCTCCGCCAGTTGCTCTTACATGTTGGAATGCTTTCAGCTGTCTGATTCCTTCTGATACATTTCTTCCAACGGGAGGTGTTAATACCTCATATGCCTGAACAATGCCATCCGGATCTATGATAAACCTGCCTCTTGTTTCAGTACCTGCTTCCTCGTTATAAATACCATACATTTTTCCGATTTCTCCATTTTGGTCTGACATCATAGGATATGGAATATCCCCGTCTATCATTTTTGATAATTCATTGTCATTCCAAACTTTATGAGTAAATACTGAATCCGCACTACAGGATAATACTTGCGCGCCTAACTCTTCAAATTCTTTGTTCTTAGCAGCAACTGCTGCTATTTCTGTAGCTCAGACAAATGTAAAATCACCGGGATAAAAACATAAATATACCCATTTTCCCTTAAATTCTTCTAAACTGATGTTGACAAATTTGCCCTGATAAAATGCTTGTGCCGTAAAATTCGGTGCCGGTTTTCCAACTTTAATCATTTTCATTTCCTCCTTTACAGTCTCTTTCTGTTTCAGCTCAATGGTTTCGTTTTCCTTTACTTCAATTGGTTCTGTAGGGATTGCGCAACCTGCTTTTACCTCTTTCATAATGTACCTCCTTTCCATATATTATATAATCATATAGGACTTAAAGCAACTCTTTTTTATGACATATGCCAAAATTCTTGACAATTGCTTTGGTAGAGACCACAAGAAATCTCCCGGTTAATTCCGGGAGATTTTCTTATTTGCAAAGCAATACAGTCAAATCATTTACATTTGTTCCGGTTGAACCGGTTATAAGCAAATCTCCTCCGGCTTTTAAAGCATGATATGAATCATTGTTATCTAAATAAACTTGGGCTTCTATACCGGTGGATTCTCTGATTCTGCTGACTGTTTCACCGTCTATAATAGCTCCCGCCGCGTCAGTGGGACCGTCTGTTCCGTCCGAGCCTGCAGAAAATATTACTAAATCCTGCATGCCCTCAATTCCTATGGCTGCGGATAAACATAATTCCTGATTCCTTCCGCCCTTGCCCTTCCCTCTGAGGTGTACAAGAGTTTCCCCTCCCATAATTATGGCAAGGGGTGGCTTTAAACCTCTACCCTTTTTTATCTCTCTTCCTATAGAAGCTATAAATTTTCCTGCTTCTCTTGCTTCACAGTCCAGTGTAGATGTTAGCAAAAGCGGCTGATAACCCAAATTTTCTGCAACCTTTGAAGCGGCGCTGCACAGTTCAGACACACTTCCCGTTATAACCGTTTCACAATTGTTTATTTCTTTGGGAGTTTCAATTTTAAGTGTATTCAGAACCTGCTCACTCACCCTTAGCTTGTACTTTTCAATAATATTTAACGCTTCTGCGGATGTGGATTTATCGGGATATGCAGGGCCTGATGCAATTGAATCCAATCTGTCTCCTATTACATCTGACAAGACAATTGAATAGATATTTGCATTTTTGCAGTGAAGGGCAAATCTCCCGCCCTTTACATCAGACAGGTGCTTTCTTACGGTATTCATTTCTACTATATCTGCCCCGGAGCCTAAAAGCTGATTTGTTATATCCATAATATCTGAAAGCTCAATGCCTTCCATCGGTTTTTCAAATATTGCCGAGCCGCCTCCTGATACCAGAAATATTACATTGTCACCTTCATTCAAATTGCTTGCCAATTCCAAGGCCTTAGCAGCCCCTCTTACAGAATTTTTATCTGGAACAGGATGCCCGGCCTCAATAATTTCAAAGCCTTCAATGGGACCCTTTGAATGGTCGTATTTTGTTACTATTATTCCCTTGGAGACTTTGCTTTTTAACTTTTCTTTTGCTGCATAAGCCATATTCCAGGCTGCCTTGCCTATGGCAATTACAACAACATCACCGGTAAATTCTTTTTGTTCAAGAGCCTTCATTACTGCTGCTTCAGGCAAAACAGCTTTTATTGACTCTTCTATAATCATCAAAGCATCTTCTCTCATTGCAGGCAATTTCCTTTGTACACGTATTTAAGTTTATCTTCGGCTATTTTAGCCAATTGGTATATTTTTTTGATGTCTGTAGCATTTTTTTCATTCATTTTATAATTTGGGAAAAACCTTGATATATGCAAGGGTATATTTTCATCCAAGGATGCAAGGAAGTCCGACAGCTTTTCCATTTCTTCCTTGCTGTCATTTTCATCGGGAATTATAAGGGTGGTTATTTCTACATGGGCCTGCTTTTGTGCCGATTTTATGAAGTTTTTAACTGTTTCAAAATCTCCGCCGATTTTTTTATAAAATTCATGGCTGAAGCCCTTCAGGTCAATATTAAATGCATCTATATAAGGCAGTATTTCATTTAATACTTCTTCATTAAATGAGCCGTTTGTTACAACTACATTTTTTAATTGGTGTTTTTTTGCAAGCCTTGCACAATCCCTTACATATTCATAACCTATAAGGGGTTCATTGTAAGTATATGCAATACCTATATTGCCCCTTGGCTTTAAGTCCTCTGCTATTTGCACCAAATCCCCGGGACTTGCATGCTGGGTTTTAATTTCATTTATTTTCGCCATAGAAATTTCATGATTTTGACAAAATGGGCATTTCAAATTACACCCAAAGCTGCCTGCAGATAAAATATTGCTGCCGGGGTAAAATTTCCTCAGCGGTTTCTTTTCAATGGGGTCCAAAGCAAGAGCCGTAATTTCTCCATAGTTAATAGAGGTGATTGCATGGCCTGTATTTTTTCGCGCATTGCATAAACCTGTTTGATTTTCACTTAATTTGCAATGATGATGGCATACATTGCATTCTAATTTACTCATATCCGCTTGACTTTGGCATCCTGAGCAAAGCCAAATATCTCCTTTATAAATATTTTCCCAGCCAGTTTATGGTTTCTTCCATCATATTTGTGGTAACAACATGATTCAGTCCGGGGTATTCAATCAAGTTTATTCTTTCTTTTTTGTTGTACTTGGTACTTAATTCATTATAAAAAATTCTTTGGCTGTCAATAGGTACTAAGGTATCGCCATCCCCATGCAGCAGCAATATTGGTCTATCTGTTAAAGCATTTAAATGATTCATCGGGTCTAATTCTTTAACCTTTTTTTCAACTGTTTCTAATTTTTCTGTAACTGTTATTTCTTGTTTCTTATTAAAATGTTCCCAGCCGCAACAACCGTTAAATACAACCAAAGCTTTTACGTCCTTATTGTGAGCGAATATTCCTGCAGAGGTAAATCCACCCATCGAATTGCCCATGACAGCAATTCTTTTTGGGTCTGCATTGTACTTATCCGCCAATTCATCCGCCATAATACTGTATTCTTCGATGTTCTTGAAGACTACGTCCCAAAAAAATTCTATAGTTGCATCATGGCTGTATTCGGGCAGGACCTTTCTTTCCCCGTGATATATAGCATCAGGAATCACAACCTGGTACCCGACAGCTGCTAATATAAATCCCCTTAATCGCTGTAATTCTTTATTTGAACTCCAGCCATGGTAAAAGATTACCGTAGGGATTGGTTTTTCCACCTCTTTTTGTCTAAAAATAAGAGCAGGAATTTCTTGTATCATTACTTTTTCTTCAATTATGTAATTTGATTTAATAAAATCTGTCATAAATAATCTCCTAACCAACTTTTTGTGCCCCATAAACCATTCTCCTTATTATACCACATAATGTGAAATTTAGCATTATATCTCTTTGAAAGGCAAAAAAAATGCCGTTAACTTGGTTAACAGCAAATGATTGGTTTCTTTTATTTGTATTCTTCCACTTTGATATCGCCGCTTATCTTTGTTGTTTCATCAGCTTTAAATGCATCCATTAATTCTTGTGTTTTAAAGTAAAGGTTCCCGTCTATGGTTGCATCCTTTGTTGTAAATCCGGCCTGCTGGACATAAACATCGCCCTTGATGGTACCGTACTCCAACAATGTGTTTTCACTGTTTATTACAATTCTCGGCACTGTAAGTGTATGCCTTATAACCTCATTGTTTTCGCCATATTGTGCCAAAGCCAATGAACGGTTTGGAAAGGTGCCTTCAACTGTTAAATCTTTTGTAAATGTCAGGTCTTTACTGGTGATGATTATAAAGTTGCCATCCTTTGAAATTTTTTGCTCAAAGCTTTCCTCGTCAGGTGCCTGTGAAGCTGATGTAACAGCATCCGGATTCACAGTTGCCGGAGGATTGGTGGTTGGAGGTTTTTCCGCCCCCGGATTTTTAGGCATCTCTTCCTTTGTGCATCCAAGAGCAAGGATGGATACAGCTATTATCATTAAAATCAAAAATTTATACTTTTTCATGCTTTATGTCCTTCTTTCTTTATTTATGATATCAAATAAAGTATATCCATCTTGACCTTAATTTATAAATAATTCTTTTTAATAAAAATTATTTATTATACCAGCACAGTAAATTTATTCAATTTTTTATTTTAGACAAGGAAATAGGATTTATATTACTATTTCATAAATTTTATCATAACTTATATTATGGTCTTTAAGAATGCCCTCCACTAATGTCCTTTTATCAGGATTTTCTCTCCATGCAAGTCCGCAGCCGGCTGAAATAATCCTAGGTACCGGTATCAATCTTCCTTCTAAGCCCGAACCTTTGCAAGCATTTTCAAAAGCCATTGCCTGCGTTGTTGTATGAAAAGTAACTAGGCATTGCAATTCCTTAGGTCTCATTTTTCCTCCAAGTCAATTTTACGGCATTACAATCTTTCCAGCCATCATTAGTTTTTCAGTTATTGCATACATATTGGTAACAGTGCCTACTGCAAGTTTATCAGATAGGCCGTAAAAGTTTAGGCAGGTTCCGCAGGTCAATATTTCTGTCCCTTGAGACTCTAAAAGTTTTAAATCTGCCAAGGAGTCTGAACCTTCCACAGATAATTTAGCACCACTGTTATAAAGGAGAATAGTTTTTGGGAGTACATCTTGTTCTGTCAATGCATATATAAAGCCTTTCATTAATATATGTCCTAATTCTTCAGCTCCTTCACCCATTTTATCCGAAGAAATTGACACCGCTATATTGCTCATATTTGAACTTAAGCACTCTATTTCTATATCTTCTGACTCTTGTCCGGCAGAATCTTGGCTGCTTAAAAACTTTGCCAAGTAATTATTTTCATTAATTTTTTCATATGAAAAATTATATTTCATACTATTTGCTAATTTATTCAAATTTTGAACAGCAATAAGATTATCTACCGTTACTTCTACACTATCTCCTTCGTTCAGAGATTCTAATAGCTTTTTTGTTTCTATAACAGGAATAGGGCATGCCTTTCCTCTTAAATCCAATGCTTTATTCATTCATTTGCTCCCCCTTATTTTACAGTATATTTTTAGGTTTTTTTGTTCATTTGTTACACTACCTTGACCTTGTGACAGCAACCCCGTCCCCTTGTCATGGCATTTCTTCTATGGTTTTTGTGAATTCATCAGTGGCTTTGTAGCCTTGAAATTTTGTTTTATTATATTTTTTGCTGAATTCATCATAGTATTTTTCTTTTATATATATAGTTTTAGTTTCTTTATTATAGTAGAGGTCGAAATTGTATTCATGTTCAAGGTTAAATAAAAATACTTTGTTCTTTGAAATAATGTCAGCTTCCAGCCAATAGTATCCGTCATCTTTGGCGGGCAACTCGCCAATGAGCTCTGTTTCTTCGGATTTCAGCAAGTTTTCAAGCAAAGTTTTCACGCTATCAACCTTGCCCTTGTCTTCGGACAGATTTCCGTCAAAAGTTAAATGTTTCTTAATTCCTTCATGCTGGTTTGCATACTTGATTCCGTCGTTTTCATAAATATTTGCATCAATTTTGGAAATGGTGCTGAGTGACCCTGAAATCAAAGAAGTTTTTGAATTCAATGCTTCTTCAACTTTGGAAATATAGCTGTTTTTCTTAAATATTTTAGCTGTCAAAAATATTAGAACAATAATGGCCAAAGCCAATAGCACAATACGTTTATAATTAATTCTGCGTCTTTTGCTGTAGACTCTTTTTCTCCTTGCCATAAAATCACCAACCTATACCTTTTATTTCAAGAATATTCTTGATATTTTGTCTAAGCTCT
>CAZTXR010000045.1:0-10615 GCA_964617605.1 uncultured Clostridia bacterium
GAAGCACTTTATCAACCATAATCTCCTCCGATTATAAAATTAATAACTAATAATTAACAACTTAATAAGTTATCAATTATTAATTATCAATAATTATTGTCATCCTGAGCGGAGCGAAGGATCTCAGCTTTTAAAAGATGAGATTCTTCACATTCATTCAGAATGACACACAGCTTACGCCTTAGACTGCTATCTTTATTGCACTGTAGCCTTTATAGCTTCAATTTCTTCTTGAGTTTTTCCTAATGCAGTGTCAACTACTATTTTACCGTCAATAATATCTTTTTCTAATTCATCAATTTTTGTTCTGATATCTTCAGGTAGCATTTCTTCATAGTGAGCATCTTTAACTATATTAACTCCACCTTCGGCAAATCCTAAAGATTCTGCTGAACCATATCCTAACTTGCCTTCTAAGTCAAGCTTAATAGCTCTCATAAGTGAATTACCTACATTCTTAAGTGCTGATGTAGGAATATATTCTGCTTGGTCAGGAAGTAATGCTGCTTGGTCAGAGTCAACTCCAAAAGCATATCTCTTTGCAACTTCAGCTGCTTCGATTTGGCCTAATCCTGCTGCACCTGCAACGTTATATCCAACATCTACGCCACCGCTTTGGTACTGAACTAATGCAATATCCTTACCTGCAGCTGAATCATAGAAGTTACCAACATAACCTATAGCAACTTTTACATCAGGTAAAACATGTTTTGCTCCTTGGATATATCCTAACAAGAAGTCATTGATAATAGGATTTTCCATTCCGCCTAAGAAGCCGATTGTTTTAGTTGCAGGATCTACCATAGGAAGTCTGTTGTCAGTAGTCATTAATGCTGCTGCAGCTCCTATTAAGAAAGATACTTCGTTTTGTTTGTACAATACATTGTAAACATTTTTCTCTCCGTTTGCGAAAGCATAAGTTTCATCGAAGAACATAAATTTTTGATCTGGGAATTGTTTTGCAGCATCTTCAAGTGCTTCAATCATTTGCCATGTACCGATGATTATTACGTCATATTCACCTGTTTCACAGTAGTCTAACAGTGTTGGAGCCCATTTAGGCTCATCAGCAGCTGTTGCTCCCATTTGCTCAACTTTAAAATCAAATACTTCTTTTCCTAATTCTGTTCTTAATTTTTCAAGTCCTTCATTAGCTGAATCGAAGAATGACTTATCTCCCAATGTGCCATTTAACAATAAGGCAGCCTTATATGTTTCGCCTTGTTGTGCACCGGGTTTCTCTGCACATGCTGCTAAGGATAAAACCATAACAACAACTAAAATTAATGATAGTGCTCTTTTCATTTTAATTCCTCCTAAGTTTTGCATCATTTATGTATTTTAAAGTATCGTTGACTAATTCACTAAGCTTAATCTCCTCATATTTTCTCATATAGGTTATAAGAAAATCAAAAGCCGGTGAAATAAGTCTTTGTGGAATGATACTCATTCCCTTTTGAATTCCCAATATGGGCATTATCATGCCTGCATTGCAGTCTGCATCAACTCCGCACATGGTAATAATATTAAGTGTTTTTTCAAAATCACCTTCACCATACATAAGAGCTGTTATTTCACAGCATGCATTGGGATATGCATGAATCCAATTGTATTTAATATATTTTTCCTGGCATTCCTTATGTGCATCCTGCCAATTTTTATGCTTTAAGCATGAATCATAGGCAAATTTCACAACTGAATAATATTCACTGTCTGATGGTATCATGGAGATTGCCGACGCAACTATCTTTTTTACGTCACTTTCAACAAAGGCCAAAGATGTCATAAGAGCATTAAATACTTCTCCTAAAATACCGTTGTTAATATGAGATACTTCTCCGTCCTTCCATGCCAAATGTGCGGCAAGCCTGGGGTTCCCCGGTGCTACCATGCCGCAAATTCCACCCCTCATCTGGGCTCCAATCCATTCACTGAAAGGATTGTTAAAAAGCGCACTTTCGGGGGGCAAGAACCCTGAACGAATATTTCTTAAAGCAATTTCTTCAGCAGACCAACCGACAGGTATTAATCCTATCCAGGATAGGGCTATATCTTCGCTTGTCAGGCCATAACCCTTATCTTTAAATGCATCTAAAAATGCTATTTCAAATGTTATATCGTCATTGTAGGTATTCGGTTTTCTTAAATAATCCTTCACATCTCCAAATGCTTCAAAAAGATTTTCGCTTGTGTAGCCTTCAACCATGGTCCCCATAGCTGCCCCGATAAACTGGGACATCCAGGCTGCCTTTATTTGGTCTTTAAACTTCTCATCCTGAGTATTAATTTCTGCTGCCTCAGGAAAATATACGTTTTTTTCATATTGCTCAAAATTTTCGTAATATGTGTAATCCCAATAGGTTGATGAAAGATTTCTTTTTGCATTTTTAAATTCATTGCGAAGCTTAGCGGATATTTTATGAAGCTCTGCTTTATTTCCCTCTTCATAAAATTTCATGCCTTTTTCTAATAGGGCATACCCGTTTTCAACAGTATAGCCTCTGTTTTCTAGTGCCTGTATACCGGCAACCATAAGTTGTTCAGGCGCTCCTGAGCCGGGTACATTTGAATGCCACTCAAGACGCAGCATGTTGTCATAAAAATCAGACACTGCTTTTAGTGGTTCCCAGCCTTGCTCTTCTTCACTTAACAATACAGGTTTTGCGCCTGAATACAATTCATATGCTAATTCCCACGCTTTTTTCATAGGTCTTTACGCTAACCCTAAGGCTATTTTCATCATATCCTTAAAGCCCTTTTCTCTTTGCTCCGCAGTAGTTTCAGTATGATTTGCAATAGAATCGGATACTGTCAATATTGTAAGAGCATTTACGCCTGCTCTGTTTGCATTGCAATACAGTGCATAGCTTTCCATTTCAGCGGCTAAGCAGCCCATCTTTGCCCACCTTTTCCAGCTGTCTGCTTCATCATGATAGAAAACATCAGAAGTTACAATATTTCCGACAACTGTTTCTATATTGTTTTCATCTGCAACCTTCTTGGCCTTTGACAAGAGCTCCCAGGATGCTGTTGCCGAGTAAGTACCGGGCAAGTTGTACTGGGCAGCATAATTTGAATCTGTGCTGGCGCCTATGGCAAGAACTATATCATAAAGTTTTAACTTCGGGTCATAAGCACCGCAGGAGCCTACACGAATTAAATTTTTAACTCCGTACATATGTATTAATTCATAAGAATAGATTCCAATAGAAGGACATCCCATTCCGCTTCCCATCACAGAAACCTTTTTTCCCTTGTAAGTTCCCGTAAACCCGTACATATTCCTTGTTGC
This sequence comes from uncultured Clostridia bacterium, assembly GCA_964617605.1. Classification (GTDB taxonomy): domain Bacteria; phylum Bacillota; class Clostridia; order Tissierellales; family Sedimentibacteraceae; genus Sedimentibacter. The sequence goes on from CAZTXR010000045.1 coordinate 3,293, forward strand.
ATTAAATTGTTCAACATCTTCAAGAAATGTTTCTGCAATAAATTTTGCCCTTAAAGGATCCCCGGGCATTAATACAGTTTCGGCAATTTGACCCGAAACAGCACTGTTGTGAGGTGTAGTCATATAAAATCTCCTTTTCTTTTGTTTGTGTTTTTGTTATTTGTATTTCTGTTTGCTTTTGCTTTTTGATTGTTGCTGTCATTGGTCAACATGCTGATACCGCTTTTGGTCATAATGATTATATTTCTTTTCATTAAGCGGCCTGCTGATTTTTTAAATGAACTTTTGCTCATTCCCAAGGTTTTGACTATTTCTTCGGGGCTGCTGTCGTCATTTAAAGGTAAGGAGCCCTTGTTGCTCATAAGGGCTTTAAGGATTTTTTCACCATCTTTGTCTATTTGGAGTCTCGGGGCATCCTTTAGACTTAAATCCAACTTGCCGTCTTCCTTTATATTGCTGATTCTTAATTCAATCAACTCCCCGGGATGCAGGGGCTTTAATATTTCACCTTCGTGTATCAAGCCCAAATACTTGCCTTCAACTGCAACCATTGCGCCAAGGCCTCTTTTCAAACTGAATACCGTACCTTTTACAATATCATTGACCTTGTAGGGGGAATCTGTTCTTAACACATTAAACAAATTCATTGTAGCACAGAGTCTGTCCGATTTGTCTTTATAAAGACCAACCATATACTCCCCATTTAACTTAATATCACCCACCTGCTCTTTAAAGGGCAAAAATAAGTCTTTTTCCAAACCCCAGTTCATGAATGCACCTATTCTTGACATTTCCACAACTTTTAAGTATGCGATTTGGCCCATTGCTATCTTTGGTCTTTTTACAGTGGCTATCATCCTGTCACTTGAATCCCTGTAAACAAATACATTAATTTTATCTCCTACATTTGTGTTTTCAGGAACTTGCTTAATGGGAAGCAAAACCCTGTCTTCAGGTTTTTCGTCAGCTTCACTCTTCAGATAAACACCTATGTCTACCTTTTTAGCTACTTCTAATTCCTGCATTTCTCCTAATTTTATCATATTTTCTCCTTGTCACGGGGACATTCCTTCAAAGGCTACCCCACATATCGTTACCTCTCTTTGAAGGTGTGTCCCCCTTCCTTTAACAATCTAAACATGTTTTTCTTATAGGCCTCTACCCCCGGTTGAGTAAAGGGATCTATTTTATTAGTATACCCACTTATTCCGCAAGTCAACATAAAAAAGTAAAAAATCTTTCCCAAATAAAATTCATTCATTTCAGGCAGACTGATTATTATCCCCGGTACATTTCCTTCCTTGTGAGCCATAAATGTTCCTTCGAAAGCTTTTTCATTTACATAATTAAATGTTTTTCCGGATATGTAATTTAATTTATCAAAGTCATTGCTGTCAAAAGGAATTTCCATATCATGTTCACTGTTTTTAATTGACAGTGTTGTTTCAAAAATTATTTCTCTTCCTTCTTGAACAAATTGCCCCATTGAGTGAAGGTCCGTAGTAAAGTTTAAAGATGCGGGGAAAATTCCCTTTCCCTCTTTTCCTTCACTTTCGCCAAAAAGTTGCTTCCACCATTCCGCTATTGATATACAGGAAGGTTCATAATTCACAAAAATTTCAATTTCCTTCTGTCTCCTGTTCAAAATATTTCTCGCTGCCGAATAAAGGCAGCAAATATTGTTTTCAAAATCCCTGTTTGTATATTCTTCTGCCCCTGACTTTAAACCTTCAATGAATTTATCCGTGTCAAGGCCTGCGGCTGCCATGGGCAGAAGGCCTACCGGAGTTATTACAGAATATCTGCCCCCTATATCGTCAGGAACAACAAATGTTTTGTAACCTTTTAAGTCAGACATACTTTTTAATGCACCTTTAAATTGGTCAGTTACTGCAAAAATACGGTTTTTAGACTCTTTTCCGTATTTTTCTTCCATCAAATCTCTAAAAATTCTAAATGATAAGGCAGTCTCCAAGGTTGTTCCGGATTTAGAAATTACAATGACAGATACTTGTTCTTCCTTTACAATCTGAATAAGTTTTTTTAAATAAGCTCCGCTTAAATTTTGTCCCGCATAATAGACCTTGGGCCTGCATAATTCGTTATGGAAATCTCCCCTTATTGCTTCTATGGCGGCTTTTGCTCCAAGATAAGAGCCTCCGATTCCCAAAATAATAATAGCTTCAGAGTTATCCCTTATATATTTTGCCGCAGATTTAATTTCCTGGTATTCATTTTTATCTATTCTATACATATAATCAAGCCAGCCTGTCATTTCGCTGCTGACTCCTTTTCTGTCCAAAAGAATTTCCTGAGCTGTCATTATTTCTCTTTTGATTTCGTGCAAATCATTTTCTTCAATAAAACTGCCTTTTAAATCAAGATTAATATTCTCCATTTTCCCTCCGCCTCCGATAAACATATAGCTTGGCAAACCCCGTCCCCTTGTCAAATTATTTCTGACAAAAGCACTGCATAATCATCTTTTTGTACTTTGCTGAATTTTTCAACAGACAGCTTGATGTTTTTTAACATATTGCCTTCTGACATCATAACATCAATCAGCTTGTCAAGCCCAAACTGCATTCCCTCTTTATTCGTTGCTTCTGTAATACCATCGGTATAAAAAAGTATTTTGTCCCCCACCTCCAAATTAACCCTGCTTATGTCATAGCTTACATTGTCAAATATATTTGCGATAGGATATCCCTTTGATTCAAGCATCTTGATTTCTTTATTGTGTATTAAAATAGGTGCTGAATTATGCCCTGCATTTACATATTCAAATACATAAGTATTCTTATTATATATTCCAAAAAATACAGAAAAATATTTATCATAATCTAAGTTCAATGCCAAAAATGTTTTATGCAGTTCCTTCATTATCCTGTTAATTTTATTGCTTCCCTTTGCAATAGTTCTTAAGGACTGTCTTACAAATACAGTCAAAAGTGAAGCTGTAACACCATGTCCCACAACATCGCATATATATATACCTGTATTATTCTCATCTATTTCAAATACATCAAAAAAATCTCCGCTTAATGATTCCGATGCTTCATACAAATAATCAATGCTTAGGCCATTATACATTCCCTTGGGAGGAAGCATCCGCTTTTGCATATTCTTGGCAAACTTTATATCATCACTCATCTTAATATTTTTTTCATTTATCTTTTCCGCAAGGAGCTTTTCATTTGTAATATCTCTGAACACTTCGACAGACCCTTGTATTTTCCCGTCCTTGTCAATCAAAGGAGATGAAACGATCATGTAAATCTTGTTTCCGAATTTATAATTTTTTCGGTCTATGGAGCCGTCCTTCAATGTATTGCTTGAAATGCAATGTTCGCATCTGCTGCTTCTGCATAAAACTTCAAAACATTTTTTCCCTGTAATTTCGTCCCCCAAATCTTCCTTCATTTTTTTATTTGCATATAAAACATTGTTATTTATGTCTACTACCCTGACCCAGTCAATCATTTCATCAGCAATACTTAATTGATTTAAGTCTATATCTTCATGCCTATCCATAGACCCGCCTCCTTTAATTATTTTTTTCATTGGCATAATTACTGAACAGCTGTCCGATTTTATCCGAATTATGTCTTACGTAATTTTTCCTTATTTCTATGAAATTGCTGCTTATAACCTTTATATTCATTTCTTCAAGTTTCCTTATTTGTTCCTCATCAATTGTAACCTGCCTTGCACCCTTGTGTTTATATTTTACAATTAAATCTTCCGGAATCATTTCATCATTTGCAATCACATAGTCAATCATATATCTTTGACTATGTTTTATAATTGCATTTACATGGTCTAAAACATTATAATTATCGGTTTCTCCGGGTTGAGTCATCAAATTGCACACATAAAATACTGTTGCCTTAGATTCTGATAACAATGAAGGTATCCCTTCAACCAACATGTTGGGAATGACACTGGTATACAAGCTGCCGGGACCAATGACAATTATATCTGCTTCCTTTATATCTTGTATAGTTTCCTTAAGGGGTTTGCACACATTTGGCACCAGTGAAACCTTGTCTATTTTGCAGTTTAATTTATTTACATATTCAGGAATATGCTTTTCACCCAATATACAGTCACCATTGTCAAGAAATGCCTTTAAATGTGCATCCTGAAGAGTCATGGGGAGTACCTTGCCTGAAAGTCTGAAAATACTTCCTATTTCTTTTAAAGCATATTCATAATTACCGAATATTTCATACATAGCGGCAATAAATAAATTGCCAAAGCTTTGCCCCTTCAAATATCCGTCGCTAAATCTGTGCTGCATAAGCTTTACCATTATAGGCTCGATATCTGATAATGCAATAATACAGTTTCTCATATCTCCCGGAGGAAGCATACCCAGGTCTTCTCTTAATACCCCTGAACCGCCTCCGTCATCTGCAACCGTAACAACAGCTGATATATCTTTTGTATAATTTTTTAATCCCCTTAACAATATGGAAAGACCTGTCCCTCCGCCAAAGACCACTATTTTCATTATTTCTATTTCCCCGCATCCCTGTGATTTATTAATACTCTGAAATTTTCAGCTGTCAGCATATTTGCCAAATAATTTGATATGGTAACAGAACGGTGCTTGCCGCCGGTACAGCCTATGGATATAACAAGATTTGACTTTCCTTCTTTTATATACAAGGGCAGAAGAAATTTAAGCATATCTAACAGCTTATCCAAAAATATGGATGTAGTATCAAAGCTCATGACATAATCCTGAACATTTTTATCATTGCCGGTGCTGTTTTTTAATTCATCAATATAAAAGGGGTTGGGCAAAAACCTTACATCAAAAACAAGGTCTGATTCCTGAGGCAAACCATATTTATATCCGAATGACATTACGCTAATATTTAAATTATATGAAATATTACCTTTGACAAAAATTCTTAACAGTTCTTCCTTAAGTCTTCCAAGCTGCATATTGCTTGTATCGATTATATAATCAGACTTCTTTTTTACTTCATCCAATCTGTTTCTTTCTTCAGATATTCCGTCTAAAATAGTCCCTGTAGAAGAAAGCGGATGAGGCCGTCTTTGCTCTTTAAACCTTTTGATTAAATCATCATCCGAGGCATCAAGAAAAAGTATGTGATACCTGATACCTTTATTTTTAAGTTCTTCCAAACTGTTGAACAAATCCTTAAAAAAAATTCCGCCCCTTATGTCTGCAACAACAGCAACCTTGTTTACATCCATTGATGAGCTTTTGCAAAGCTCTGCAAAATTAGGAAGAAGAGCCGGAGGCAAATTATCCATGCAATAGTAGTTTATATCTTCAAGAATCTTAATTGCCTGACTTTTCCCGGCACCGGACATACCTGTAATTATTACAAACTCCATTTAAACCTCCTCTCACAGTCTCAAATTTATTATACGCTTCAAATCTAATCCTGCATCCATGGCAGCTTTTATTGCATTATCACAGCTTCCCACATTGTCTTTTATGTGGGAATCACTGTTTATTACAAATTGAACCTTGTATTTTGCTGCAATTTTAATTTCATCCTTGTTCAAATGACTGTGGCTGTTGTTTATTTCAAGCATGGTATGAGTTCTTTCGGCTGCTTGGGCTATTTTATCAATATTCACCGGAATTTTATCGCCCGGGTGAGTTAAAATATTAATATTATACTTATTCATGGCATTTATCACTGCCTCAGTGTTTTTTTCAACCATTTTTCTGTAAAGTTTTTGGTTTGATTTGGCTAATTTATTCTTAACAATGAAATTCCAATAATCTCCTGCTGATGTGTATGAGACAGCTAAATGAAAGCCACACAATATTATATCACAATGTTTCAATATTTCACTGTCAATATCCGTATTTCCTTTATAATCCAATATATTGGCTTCCACACCGTACAATATTTTTAAATTCGGATATTTTTTTCTCATTTCTTCTACAGTATTTTTGGCTTCACTAATTAAATTTCTTTTTATACCAAACAAATAATGAGAGGGGCCATGATCAGTTATAGCAATTTCCTCTAAGCCTAATTCCGATGCTCTTTTGACTATTTCTTCAATTGTTGATTTCCCGTGTTTGTTTTTTGAATATGTTGAGTGTATGTGATAATCAGCTTTTAATTTCATTTTTTACGTCCTTGTTTACAACTTTGTTCCTATTATTTTTATCTCAGGCTCTAATTTTATTCCGAATTTATCGTATACTGTACTGATTACTATTCGCATGAGATCCAAAACATCCTGGCAGCATGCATTGTCATAGCTTACTATAAAACCACTGTGTTTGTCTGAAACCATGGCACCCTTGTATTTTAAGCCCTTAAGGCCTGCATCTTCTATCAACTTTGAAGCATATCCGTTAACAGGTCTTTTAAAGGTACTTCCCGCACTGGGCAAATTTATAGGTTGTTTAGTAATTCTTTTTTCATTAAGCTCTCTTATTGCTGCCATTATATCCTCTTCATTGCCTGGAGTAAGCAAAAACTCTGCCTCAAGAACAATGTATTGGGAATCGGATATTTTAGTATGCCTGTATTCAAATTCCATTTCCTCATTAGAAAATTCATGAATGTTGCCATCAGCATCCATACATTTAACCCTGCTTATAAGGTCCTTCATTTCTCCGCCATAGGCTCCTGCATTCATTGGAACTGCACCACCCAAATATCCCGGTATGCCGCTGGCAAATTCAAAGCCTGCCAAGCCTTCCTTAGCAAAATATTTAGCCAATGAGGATAAAAGCACACCTGCTCCCACTGTTGCCTTATTTCCATCCCTTATGATTTTATTGAACTTATCCCCCATTTTAATGATTATTCCTTTGTATCCTTCATCAGAAAACAAAAGATTTGTTCCGTTTCCTATGACAAAATAATTCATTCTATATCTTTTTATCAGTTCTAAAACTGTTTTTAAGTCTTCTTCATCCTCCGGTACCACAAATAAACTTGCAGGACCTCCAATTTTAAAATAAGTATGATTTTTCAGCATTTCATCATGAAGTACTTTTCCCTTAAATTTAAATGCCAATTCACCCATCATTTTGTTTATTTTTAATTGATATTCCATAATTCCATCCTTTCTCTATCAATTATGTATATTTTAACATTTAATTGATGTTTTTTAAAGATATATTTTTTAATATATGCACTTGCAGAAATATAATTAAAAATTTTGGCAAAAATTCTCTAAAGCATTGGAGCAAATAGGTTTGACACAGCAAATCAACAGTGTTAGTATGTTAATAAATAAAAATTATATTTGAACAGGAGGCATTATGAAAAATAAGGTAATGGAATTTATCAATGAAATTACACCGGA
>CAZTXR010000046.1:0-10615 GCA_964617605.1 uncultured Clostridia bacterium
GAGGTGCAAAGAATGTATAGAAGAAATTGTCAGGGTCATTAAAGTCTGCAGACCAACTTGTGGTATATGAACCTAAATTTCCTTCTGCCCGAACTCCATACCAGGAAGCTTCATCCATTTGCACTATGTTTGCTGTAATGTTAACTTTAGCAAGCATTGCCTGCACCATTTCATTTAAACGCAATGTGTTCGGACTGTCTGTGACCATGCATATATCCATTTCAAATCCATTAGGATAGCCGGCCTCTGCCATTAAAGCCTTTGCCTTTTCAGGATCGTAATTTATTACCGGAAGGTCAGGATTGTGCCCTATTAAACCCGGAGGCATAATTCCACTTTGAACCAAACCCCTTCCATCATAAAGAGTATCCAACAATTGCTGTTTATCTATTGCCATTTGATATGCTTTTCTTATGCGTACATCATCAAAAGGTTTAATATTAGCATTTATACTGTAATAATATATACCAACACGATTGCCTACCTGTAACCAATCCTTGTATTTTTCGCTGTTTGCAAAGTATGGAATCTGAGAAGGAGCGGCGTCACAGTCAAATTCATCTAATTCTCCATTTTCAAACATCATTCTTTGAGTATCGGCATCTTTTACGGTTTTCCAATTTACAGCATCCAACTTAGGTCTGCCTTTCCAGTAGCCATCAAAAGCATCTACCTGTGTTTCACTGTTTAATTCCCATTTAGACAATTTAAATGGTCCTGTACCACATGTTTTTTCAGGTAAAAGTCCAAATTGATCACCGGCTTCTTCAGTAAATTTTCTGTTATAGATAGATACTCCCGGAGTAGCTAAATTTGCTAAGAAAGGAGCGAAGGGGCTTTCTAAGGTTACCTTAATAGTATAATCATCCACAAATTCTATACCGGCCAATTTATCAGCTTTACCTTCCATCATATCAAGTGAACCTAAAATGGCTGTTATAAAGTCTTGATTAAGTGCATTTGTTTCAGGCTTCAGCATTCTTTCAAAAGTGTAGATTACGTCATCAGCCTTGAACTCTTCACCATTTTGAAACTTGACGCCTTTTCTTAAATAAAAGGTGTATACTAACCCATCGTCAGAAATATCCCATCTTTCTGCAAGTCCCGGAACCAATTCAGAAGTTCCGTCAAGATTTGTCTGTGTTTCTACCAATCTTTCATAAATATTTAGCGGAATAGTATAATACTCAGTGGTCTTCTGAACATCGCAAGTGTTTTGTTCATCATTAGTAACCAGTCTTAAAATATTATCTCCCGTTGCCGGTGCGCCAACGTTTTCAACCTTATTTCCGCAACCTGTAAATGCCATTGCAGCTACCGCAATCACAACCAATAAAAATGCTAGTTTGCTTCTCTTCATCTTTTCCTCCTAATACTTTTTATTTAAAAATTTTTATAAAACTTCATTCTTTATCATATCTTCATAGCTTTGTCTTTTAACAATTATTTCGGAACTTCCATCCTTAACCAAGACTACAGCCGGCAAGGGACTTTTGTTATAATTATTTGCCATTGAATAGCCATAGGCGCCTGTTGAAAATACTGCAAATATATCTCCTCTGTTCAAAGGTGCTGCATGTAAATCCTTAATCAGTATATCACCTGATTCACAACATTTGCCGCATATTGTAACCACATCGGTCTTCAATTCATTTGCCTTGTTTGCAGCAAGGCCCAAATATTTAGCTTGATATAAGGCCGGTCTGATATTATCTGTCATGCCACCGTCAACAGATACATATTTTCTTATTCCTGGTATTTCTTTTATAGTGCCGACAGTATATAGGGTTATTCCTGCCTCACCTACAATGCTCCTTCCGGGTTCAATGACAACTTCAGGTCTTTCTACACTTAAGTCCTTTGAAAAATCATCTATTACCTTCATCATAGGATCAAGAAAATATGAATAAGGTTTTATATCATCATCATTTGTATACTTGACCCCAAACCCTCCTCCAACATTAATTTCTGGAGTTATAAAATTGTACCTTAAATAAATTTCTTTGATAATATTTAAAGTTATATCAAGAGCCTTTAAGTGGGATGAATTATCATGCAGCTGTGAACCTACATGAAAATGCAAACCCATAAAATTAACATAGTCGGATTTTATAGCTTGTTCGACAGCTGGAAATATTATTTCGCTGTCTAATGGAATTCCAAACTTAGAATCCTTTTTTCCGGTCACTATGTAGTCATGGGAATCACTTTTAACACCGGGGGTAATCCTGTACAATATATTTGTTTTCTTCCCCTTTTCTTTGCACACATCCTCTATTAAACTTAATTCATCCAAGCCATCGACTATTATTCTGCCAATGTTATAATCAATTGCCATTTCAATTTCTTCTGCTGATTTATTATTGCCGTTAAATTCTATTCTTTCTGCAGGAAATTTCGCTTTAATCGCTGTATATAACTCTCCGCCGGACACAACATCTATGCATAATCCTTCTCTTTCAATAATTTTACACATTACAGGAGTTAAAAAAGCTTTTGCCGCATAAGCCGCTCTTGTGTTTATATACCTATTTAAAAATGTATCTCTTATTTCACTGCACTTTTTTACAATAGCTGTTTCTGATAATACATATAATGGAGTTCCATATTTCTTTGCCAATTCAACCGTATTGCATCCATCAAAATATAATACTCCGCCAATTACTTCTACCATAACAAATTCCTCGCCATATATTTACTTTATATTCATATAAGCAAGATATATGCCAAGAAATTAGATTTACTAAAATGGTATAAAATTTCAATGCATTGCATGATTTAATTAAATATATAATTGTTACACATTTTCCGTATATTCGCACTGAGAACGTTTACTATTGATGTAAGAGCCCAAATTTTAAATAAAACATTAAATTCCGTAAATTTGGAATCAATTCCTGATTTACGGAATTTAATGTTTTATATGTTGTATTTTCTTAACTTGTCATAAAAACTTGATTTAGCAATCTGTAACGAATTCATTGCAGCCTTTTTATCGCCATTATGATATTGAATTGCCTTTTTTATGGCTCTTTCTTCTGAATCATCCATTATTTCCTTTAGTGTCATCAAATGACTTGCATCATATTGGTTTTCACTAAATTTATTAATGGGCAAATGTTTAGATAATATTACATATCCATCTGCTAAATTAATTGCTCTTTCAATTACATTTTCAAGTTCCCTAACATTTCCCGGCCATGAATATGTCAATAACAATTCAATTGCTTCACTTGATATGGTCTTTTCTTCACAACCTGTTCTTTCACACACTTTCGGCAGCAAATTTTTAACCAGTGTATGAATGTCTTGTTTTCTATCTCTTAAAGGTGGTATCCATATTGGAAATACATTTATTCTGTAATATAAGTCTTCCCTGAACTTCCCCTTTATCATTTCTTCCTCAAGGTTCTTGTTTGTGGCTACAATTATTCTCATATTTACTTCAATTTTCTTATTGCCTCCTACCTTATAAAAGGTCCTGTCCTGAAGCACTTGCAATAGTTTAACTTGAAGATAGGAAGAAATTTCACCTATTTCATCGAGAAAAATTGTACCGCCTTCTGCTAATTCAAAAATCCCAACCTTCCCCTCGCCCTTTGCACCTGTAAAGGCTCCCCCTTCATAACCGAACAACTCACTTTCCAATAAAGACTCTGTTATGGAACCGCAATTCACGTTAATAAATGGTTTATCCTTATTTTTACTATTGTTATGTATTGCCTTAGCCAACAGGCTTTTGCCTGTCCCGCTTTCACCCAATATTAAAACAGTAGAATTTGTTTTAGATGCCTTGATTGCAAGTTTTTTTACACTGGTTATTTCTTTGCTGTCACCTATAAATTCAGCAAATAGGCCCTTTACCTGATCTTCTTCAAAAAGCTTTTTTTCCGCTAATACTAATTTTTCTAATGCCTCGTCTCTTTCCTTGATAATTTTTTTTATTTCAGAAATATCCTCTATTTTTAATACTGCACCAACCCTTACATTATTTTGGTCAACAGGATAAAGGCTACAAATTGTAGATTTCCCGTTTATCTCTTTAAACTGATTTTCGTAGCTGATATTTTCACCTATAGCTGCGTGATAGCATTCCTTTGCAGTTAAATTACCATTATGAATTTCAAATATATTCTTACCGATAACCTCAAAGAAATCGGAATCTAAGCCTTTTGCCCTATATGATTTCCCCTTAAATAAATCATTTATGGCTTCTGTTCTTGCTGTAAAACCCGGTGATTGATAAAACTTGACCTTCTTGGTTTTTCCGTCAAGAACAACCATGTGGCCAATACTGTTGAAATAATTCAATACAAATATATCCTTATTAATATGTATTGTAATTCTTCTATGATTAAAATCTATTTCGCTTGTTATGTGAATGTTATCACTATCATAGCTAAGCATTAATTTATCGTTACACTCACCAGGTTTTAAATATTTATATGACGGACTAAAACTCTTTTCATTGAAGGCGCCTACTGCTAATATGGCATCATTTAGTTCAATGTCTTTGTTATCTATACCAATAAGCTTTAAAGATTCAGCATTTAATTCGCCATCATCTTTTCCCAAACAGTTATCTCCAATAATTATTATATCTCCATTTTCTATCTTCCCTACTTCATGTCTAAAAGTACTGTTGTCCTTAATCCCGAAGATTTCTTTTGCTTTGCTGTTATAAAGGCGTATAATTCCCCTATTGTCAATAAAAATGAATCCTTCGGACATCATATCAGTAAATTGCTTTGTATACCCGTTTATTTCAAACATAATCATACCCTCTATGCTTATTTTCAAACCGACATTCATATATTATACTTGTCAATAATATAGCATTATTCGAGTTAATTTACAATATATTATTCTTTTCTTCTATTGTCGCTTATTATATTTATTTAAAATAAACTATTGCTAAACCATTAACATTATGCTAATATAATAAGCAACCGCTTAATCAATAAGCATTTATTTACTCGGAGGGATGAATGACTAACAGAGAGCAGGAAATACTTGATTTAATTAAAAAGAATCCCATGATTTCTCAAAATGAATTAGGGGAAGTTCTTGGAATAACAAGATCATCTGTTGCTGTCCACATATCGAATCTTGTTAAAAAGGGTAAAATATCTGGCAAGGGTTACATAGTCCAGGATAACTCCTATGTAACCGTTATTGGCGGAGTTAACATGGATATACACGGTTTTTCCAAAAATAAGTTAATTCCGGGAGATTCAAATATTGGAACCGTAAAAATGTCTCTTGGCGGCGTAGGAAGGAATATAGCAGAAAACCTTGTAAGACTTGGCATTGAAACAAAGCTTATAAGTGCCTTAGGAAACGATATATATGCTTCTAAAATGCTTGAGGAGTCTGCGCTCATTGGATTAGACACAAAAGATTGCCTCATAATAAACGGAGAAAGCACTTCCGTATACCTTGCCCTTATAGATGAAACCCACGATATGTCAGTGGCCATATCCAGCATGGACATTTACGAAAAAATTAGTATTGATTTTATTAAGGGAAAAAAACATGTAGTAGAAAATTCAAAATTATGTGTATTGGATACCAATATTCCACTTGACGTAATAGAGTATCTTTTTAACAACCATAAGGGAACATGCTTTTTCCTGGATACGGTTTCAACTGCCAAAGCAAAAAAGATTAAGCATCTGATAGGCAATATTCACACCCTTAAAACAAACGTAATGGAGGCAGAATCCCTAACCGGCATTAAAATTGATAATGAAGAAGACATAAAACGCAGCTGTGAATATCTATTGGGCAAGGGGGTTAAAAATATTTTTATATCTCTTGGAAAAGATGGTGTGTATTATTGCAATGATACTGTAATAAATCAAATTAAGGCAAAAAATATTGTCCCTGTTAATACGACAGGGGCGGGGGATGCATTTTTGGCAGCTTTAGTATATTGTCATTTAAAACAAATGGATATAAATGAAAGCGCAAAATTGGGTACCGCTGCAGCCATAATAGCATTATCCCACGAAAATACAATTAATCCAAATATGTCAATAGAAAATATATATTTAAAAATGAAGGAGATAGACTTGTGTTAGAAAAATACTTGGAAATAAACCCGGAAGTAAAAGAGGCCATTGCAAGGAAAAGGCCTGTGGTAGCATTAGAATCAACAATCATATCCCACGGTATGCCCTATCCGAAAAATGTTGAAACAGCACTGAATGTTGAGAAAATTATAAGAGAAAACGGTGCAATACCCGCAACTATTGCAGTGCTAAACGGAATATTAAAGGTTGGATTGACTGCTGATGAAATTGAATACTTAGGCAAAGCCAAAAATGCAATTAAAACGTCCAGAAGGGATTTGCCTTTTATTGTTTCTAAAAAATTGGATGGTGCAACCACTGTCGCTTCTACCATGATAATAGCAGCCCTTGCAGGAATTAAGGTTTTTGCCACCGGCGGCATAGGCGGTGTGCATAGGGGCGCAACCGAAACCTTTGATATATCTGCAGACTTAGAGGAGCTGGCACACACCGATGTCTTGGTTGTATGCGCCGGTGCAAAATCCATATTAGATATTGGATTAACATTGGAATATCTTGAAACACACGGTGTGCCCGTCATAGGATATCAAACAGAAGAAATGCCGGCCTTTTACACCAGAAAGAGCGGCTTTGGTGTTGATTACAAGGTTGACAGCCCGGAAGAAATTGCAAATGCCCTAAAGGCAAAATGGGACTTAGGTCTAAGCGGAGGAATGATTGTTGCTAATCCAATCCAAGAACAATATCAGATGGATTATGACACCATTGCTGAAGCAATAGAAACTGCACTTAAAGAAGCGGGAGAAAAGGGTATAAAAGGCAAGGATTCAACACCATTTCTCTTAGCAAAGGTCAAGGAAATCACCGGCGGAGACAGTCTGGAATCCAATATTCAACTGGTTTATAACAATGCAGCCTTAGGAGCTGAAATCGCCGCTGAATTTTCAAAGATTTCTTAATGCCCCTTATATAAACTTTTATCAAATATTCCCTTCATATACATGGTTATTCATTTGTGCCTTATCACCTCAAACCTTTCCATCCTATAATCTTCCTCAGGATCAATCCCGGCCTTTTGTAAAGCTATTCTCACCTGTTCCTGAGGGGTCTTGACACCTTCAAGATTAGGTAAAAGAAGCCCGCTTTTTCTTCCCTTTTTAACAATTACCCCGTATCTTTCACTATCAAGGGCACTAATATCGTCTATGGGCTCAGCTTCTTTTAAAACATCAACTGAATATTGAATTTTATTTAATTCTTTCTTGCTAACCGGACTGAAGCGAGGGTCCTCAAGACCTGCACTTATGGCATTTTGGATAATTTCATCCGCCACACTTTCAGCTGATGCTTGAACGGTACCTATACAGCCTCTCAATTGACCGTTCATTTTCAGGGATACAAATACACCTGCTTTGTTTTTAATCATTTCTTCAGGCAAATTATCAGGCTTATCAATTTTTTCATTATATAGCACATAATTTTCAAGCGACTTTCTTGCTAAGTTGACATATTCATCTTCATTTTCCATTATAATTTTAAGTCTCTTTTTTTCTTCTTCCTCATAAATTTTATCGAAGTGTCTTTTATCGTTTTCTCCGCCTGCCTTAAATGAAGCAAGTGCATAGCCAACACCATAGGGTCCTTCGTAGGATAAAAGCTCTGATTGAACTTCTTTTCCATCTAAGGCCCCTGCCATTATAATAAAGGAGCGTAAGCCGCATTCCGCTGCAGCCTCACAAAATCCTTCATCAAAGGACAGGAATTTCATAAAATCTCCCTTAGCCATTGCTTCAGTAACTTCTTGATCAAAAATAGGTCCTTCTTCAACATAGCCGTAGGGTCCTTCATCTTTTAACATGTGAGACAAGTCCCCGCTGGCAATAAAGACAAGATTTCTCTTTAGTTCACTTGCTGTTTTTGCAATACATTTACCGAATTTATAATGTTCTATAGGCGATAGGCCTGATATGCCAACCCGAACCAGTTTGAAGTTGCTGTAATATTTATTTATAAAATATAAGGGTACCATGGTTCCATGATCCAAGGACTTCCTTCTTTCTCCCAGGCTTCCTGCCGGAATTTCTTCCCTTTCAGCCAATTCTGTAAGCTTATTGATAAACTCAGTATCATATGCAGCTTCGAATTTAACATCCGGCTGGCCAAATTCACTAAAATCCCCTTTGGCGCCCTTTCCCGGCGAAATATGTATGTAGTCAGAATACATAATTGAGTGAGGTGTAGTTACAAGAATTGTATCCGGTTTTATCTCTTCAATCATTTTAGCTATTCTATCATAAGCTTTTACTGTTTTTTCAATTTTTATTTCCTGTCCCCTTCCGACTTTGGGAATAATCAAAGGTGGGTGCGGAACTATAAATGCATTATTTATTGACAAGTAAATCACTCTCCTCTCCTTATATTATTTCCTATTATTTACACCTTTAGTCAATATCTACAAATACAGTTACACCGGCTATTGCAGCCTGTATTGCATTTCCATTACCAAATGCAGGAACTTCCAAACCTTGAATTCCAAGTCCGCCTTTAACTACTTCAATTTCTCCCTTTCCTACAGGAATAGCTTTCAATACCTCATTTTTGTCCACCTTATCCGGATCTGTACAACCGATTTTAACATGAACAACCATTTTTAGGGGATCTATATTCAATATATCCTCTAACCCGCATAAGCAACTTTTTGATGTTGCATCTTTAACTGCCTTTATAGCTGCCTTTGTAATATTTCCTCCATGAAGATCCACCCCCATACCTAATTCAACGATATACCTCTTTAACATAATATACCTCCCATATAATGTTTTGAAATAATTTTACCACAATAGGCAAGCTTATTCCAGTTTATTACAAACAGATTTATAAAAAACACCTGCCATCAGGCAGGTGTCTTTTATTAAATTAATTCAGTTTTATGCCTCTTATAAAAGTTATATGCTTTTATAAAATGAGTGATTATTCATTTTTCATTGAATCCTTTTTATCTGTTTTGCTTTTTACGGATTTAATAACCATCAAAACCAAAAGCAATATGCCTACATAGCCATTTATTACATATACTACATTTACCAATTTGTCGAAAGGAATTTTAAGCCCTACAAATGCGCCAACAGCTGCCAGCACGATTGTTATGACAGTGAATTTTTTTGTTTTTTCTTCAGCTATTCTTGCCGCAACAGTCCATAAAAGTGGTACTGCAGTAGTGTAAATACCTGCTATTACTGTTAAGGAAAAGACAACGGCTACTGTGGGATGTATTTTTGAAGCAAGAACCAATGATGGGATTTGAGAGCCTGCCACATCCTCGATATTTGCCATTAATCCCAATGCCACAACTATAATTGCCAAAGAAAATGCTAATGAACCAAAGATTGCACCAAGAGCTGCTTCTTTTTTACTGTTGGCCCTGGCACCCATGGATGCCATAAAGGCTGCCAGCCATAACATACAAAAACCCACATAAGAACCGGCTGAATAAACCCAATTTGAAGATGCCTTCATCAAATTTAAGTCCGGTATTATCTTATTGGCCATAAGCAACCCTGACGGATTTTTTATGATAGATACAAAACCCAAGCCTATTGACATAACAACTATTACAGGACCTATCATACCTATTACGTCCACAATTTTACCAAGACCAAATACCACAGTCACTGCAGCTAAAACTGCAATAAGTATTCCTCCAACCGATACAGGCAGACCGTACTGCTGATTCAATGTGGCACCGGCACCGGCAATCATCACAAAATAAGACATGTAAATAAACACTATTGAGAAATAATCATAAAACCGTCCGATACCTTTACCGCAATAATATGTAAATATGTCGCTTGGCTTAGGAAACTTATTTACATATCCAACTGTTATAAAACTTACGCCCACATACAAGAAAAGAACAAATACCAGCAAGGCTGCCAGGATACCCATAAATCCGTAGGCGGCAAAATACTGCATTATTTCTTGTCCTGTTGCAAACCCTGATCCTATTAAAAAGGCAATAAATGCTCCGGCAAATGAAATTACCTGTTTTATATTAACTGTTTGATTATCCATAATACCTCCACTCTCGTCTCTAAATTAACAATAATGTTTAAAAATAATCAATTGGTAAGGTCTTACCAATTGATTATTGCACTTATTGCTCAAATACCGTTTGCTCGGTAACTTCTGTCTCTAATGCCTTTAATGCTCTTTCAACAAGGCTTCTTCTTAATTTTTTGCTCTTTTCTTCTCCTAAATTAGGATCCCCCAAAGGATATGGAATTCCTATGGCAGGTATAATTCTGTTTGCCCCGATTGTGAGTGATATTGGTACTACGGTACACATATGAACAACAGGTATTCCCGCGCGTTCAATTTCTTTAACCATCGTTGCGCCGCAACGTGTGCAGGTACCTCATGTGGATGTGAGTATAACTGCTCCTATACCGTCTTCAATTAGTTTTTTAGTAAACTCTTCACCAAATCCCTTTGCATTTCCTACAGATGTTCCTGTTCCTGTGGTTGCTATGAAGTAATTGGCAAGCTTTCCTATTTTACCTTCTTTCTCCATTTCTCTTAAA
>CAZTXR010000047.1:0-10548 GCA_964617605.1 uncultured Clostridia bacterium
GGCTGATTTTGATGTCAATATGGTTCTATCATCTAATTTTTCCGTATATTCAATCATTATTACAGAGTCAGCACCCTTGGGAAGCATACCTCCCGTCGGAACATAGTAGCATTGCCCCGAATCGGATATTTCACCTTCTGCCTCCTGTCCCATTAAAATTTCACCTTTTAAATACAGTATTGATTGAAAGGATTCGCTTGCCCCAAATGTATCTCTTGAATAAACCGCATATCCGTCAACTGTTGATCTTTTAAAATCAGGAACATTATCCTTGGCAATTATAGTATCTTTTAAAATTCTCCCTGCAGCATCAGTCAATTTTACAAATTCTCCGTCCAATTTATAAGGAAAATTATCATCCATTGCTTTAAAAGTTTCTTCTACAGTCAGCACATTAAATAAATCCATTTATTACTCCTATCAGGTGCATTTTTATTATTTAAGCATATAAAAATCATTTATTCTTATATATAGTCTGCTTTTATCTTCCCGCTTATTCCAGATTTCTTTATTAATGTTGAAATATATAGGGTTATTTTTAATGCCCTTACCGTTTTCAATCACAATTGTATATTCATTGATTTCTTCTATAACATTTACCAATTTGCATTCAATAGTATTGATTCCGGCTTCATTAACCATTTCAAAATTATTTGAAGGTATACCTATGTAATTGCAATCCGCCGGAATATGTTCTGCCTCTATTGCTATACCCCATTCAGAACAAATAATTTGCTTCTGTGGTGAAATTTCACATTTTGATATATTTTTACATCCTATCATTTTGGCCTGGGACAGGGTCTTTGGATGTTCAAATATTTCCTTTGTTTTTCCAAAACCTGTAATAGTTCCTTTTTCAATAAGTGCTAAATTCTCACTGAACCGGTAAGCTTCCTCCCTGCTGTGGGTAACTATTAATACTTCCCCCTCATATAATTTAAGCAGCTCCAAAAAATCAGTGTGGAGTTCGCTTTTAAGCTGAGAGTCCAAGGCGGAAAAAGGTTCATCCAGCAGCAATACATCCGGCTCATATGCAATAATCCGTGCTAAGGCGACCCTTTGTTGCTGTCCTCCGGATAATTGAGCCGGATACTTATAACTCATTCCGTCTAAGCGAAATAAGCCCATTAATTCATCCACCCTCAATTTCTTTTCTTTCTTTGACAGCTTTAAACCTACACCTATATTTTCTTCCGCGGTCATATTGGGAAATAAGGCATAGTTTTGAAACATATATCCAATATTCCTCTTTTGAGGTATTATATTGATTTTGTTGTGAGAGTCATAAAGGATTCTGTCGTTAAGGATAATTATACCCTCATCCGGTGTTTCAACTCCTGCAATGCATTTTAAGGTTAGGCTTTTTCCGCTGCCTGAAGAGCCTAATATACCTAAGTATTCCCCCTTGGTTTTAAAGTTGACATTAAGGCTGAAGCCCTTATACTTTTTCTTTATAGAAACCTCTAAGCTCATTATGATTCATCCTTATTATTATATTTGCTTCCCTTTAATGTGAAATAATTCATCAATGACAATACAACAAAGGAAATAAGCACAACAACCGCCACATAGCTGTAGGAGCCCTCCAGATTTCCTGCTGCGACTTCAGCATAAATAGCTAAGGGCAAGGTCCTGGTTTTATTGGCTATATTTCCGGCAACCATGGCTGTTGCGCCAAATTCGCCTAAACCCCTTGCAAAGGCCAAAACCCCCCCCGAGGCTATACCCGGCAGGGCAAGAGGCATGCTGATCTTCCAAAATATCTTTCTTTCAGACATGCCTAAGGTACGCCCTGCCATAATCAAATTTTTATCAACCTGCTCCAATGCACCTCTTGCCGAGCGGTACATGAGAGGAAAGGAAACCACGACAGCCGCTATTACAGTGGCTGTCCATGAAAATACTATTTTTACGCTAAAAAAGTCTAATAAAAACTTTCCTAAAGGTCTTTTTACGCCTAAAATTAGAAGGATAAAAAAGCCTACTACAGTCGGCGGAAGCACCAAGGGCAAAGTAAGCACACCATCTATAAGAATCCTTGCCTTATCCGATTTCATTCCTACAATAAATTTTGCTGCAAATATGCCTAAAAAAAATGTAATTATTATAGATATGGAAGCTGTTTTCAGGGATATAAGCATGGGTGACCAGTTCATTGCAGCCTCCTATTTATTAGCCGAAAATCCGTATTTTTCAAATATCGTCAATGCATCCCCGCTTTGTAAAAAGTCCGAGAAGGCTTGTGCCGCTTCTATTTTTGTACTTGTATTAACTATTCCTATAGGGTAAATTACCTTTGAAACAGACCCTTCAGGTGCCTCTGCCACAATTTTTACATCTGCATTAGATGCGGCATCTGTTGCATAAACCACTCCTGCATCAGCACTTCCTGCAGCAACCCAGCTTAAAACCTCAGTAACATTTGTTCCGAGACTTGATTTTGCCAATACATCATCCCACATACCCAAGCTTGTAAATGATTCTTTTGCATACTGTCCTGCAGGCACACTTTCCGGGTCACCCACAGCTATTGTTTCAGCTTTTAAAATATCTTCAAATGAAGAAATTTCAGCTGTGCTGTCTTTAGGAAGGATTAGAACTATCTTGTTTTCCAAAAGCTCAACCATTGTTCCTTCTTTAATAAGACCCTCATCGTTCAATGCGTTCATTTGTTTCATGGCAGCTGACATAAAAACATCAACATCCGCGCCTTCTTCAATCTGAGTCTGCAGTTTTCCCGAGCTGTCATAGGTAGCATCAACTTTTATATTGGGATACTTTTCATTAAACATGGGTATTAACTCACCGTCAATACAGTTTTTTAAACTGGCTGCAGCTGCTAAAAGTATTGTTTCTTCCTTTGCCGGCTCTGTGACTTCCGGTTCTGCCGGTGCCTCCGGCTGTGATGGTTCAACAGGTTGCTGTGTCGGTGTTTCGGTTTTGCTGCAGCCTATTAAACTTACAAGCATACAAATCATTAAAATTACACCTATAATCTTTTTCATTTTCATTTCTTTCCTCCATTTATTTGAAATTTTATTATTATAAAATAATAATACGCTTTAGCGTTATACTTTGCAAAGTATAACGAGGGGTTATATTATAGAGCTCTGAATGCTCCATAATATTGTCATTTTAATTAAAAGAAAATGTATCTGATTTGTTTACATCTTTCCAAATCCACAGTTGGGATATGTGCACAGCTTGCAGTTTAAGCATAGACCCCCCTTGCCTAATCTGTCTATATCTGCTTTTTCGATTAAATCATCAGCCATTATTCGAGGCAGTATCAAGTCAAAAATTGTTCTTTTTGCATACATAACACATCCGGGCAATCCTACTATGGGTATTATTTTGCCCTGATTATGGTAATAAGCCATTAAGAGCATTGCTCCCGGCAGCACCGGGGCTCCGTAACTGATAATTTCAGCACCTGTATCCATTATGGCACCTGGTGTATTGTCATCAGGGTCAACGCTCATTCCTCCCGTACAAACAACAAGGTCAGCTCCTTGACCGATAAAAGTCAAAATAGCATCAGTAATACCCTTTCTATTATCATCCACAATTTTCTGCCCCATTATTTCTGCATTGAATTCACTGAACTTTTCTATAATTACAGGTCCGAAGGTATCCTTGATTCTGCCGCTGAACACTTCACTTCCCGTGGTTACGATACCTACCTTTTTATTCTTAAAGGGCATGATTTCCATTATCGGCTTTCCGCCGCCTATTTCCTCTGCCTTCTTCATTTTGAAATCTTCTATAACCAAGGGAATTATTCTTGTTCCGGCAAGCTTGTCACCCTTTTTTACAGGTGTATTTCCATGCCGGGAAGCAATCATCATTTGGCCTAAACTGTTGATTTTATATAGTTTTTCTATATCCAACTTAAATAATCCGTCTATATCAGCTATTACTTCTATTTTACCTTCTGATACTTCAGTCGGTTTCATGAATGTATTCTTACATAGGCTGTAAAGAATTTCGGCAGCTTCGTTTTCATGGAGCATTCCTTCCTGCTTCTCAAAAATATATATATTTTCTTTGCCTAGGGACAGAAGTTTAGGTATATCTTCTTCCGTGATAATATGGCCTTTCTTAAACAAAACTCCCTTTTTTTCATCCTTGATAATCTGGGTAATATCATGGCTTAGTACATGCCCTACTGCATCAACCGTCTTAATTTGCTTCATAGTCTTCCCCCATTACCTCAATTTCATCTCCTGCTTTTATCCAGCCCTCTTTCAGAACCTTAGTAAATATACCTTCTCTTGGCATAACACAATCACCTACAAGAGTTCTTACGGCACATCCCGTGTGGCACTCCTTCCCTATTTGCGTAACTTCCATTTCGGTTTCCCCGATTTTTAATTTAGTTCCAATCGGAAGCTCATACAAAACAATTCCTTCTGTCGTTAAATTTTCTGCAAATACACCTACACATAAGCCCTTTATTTTTTCTTTATCTAATTTATCAACGCTTTCTTGCCCTAAAAGACTTACTTGTCTGTGCCAGTTTCCTGCATGCGCATCTCCTTCAAGACCGTGATCAACCTTAAAATAGCCCTTTTCAATTGGTTTTTTCACAACACCCTTTGTTTCGCTTATATTTACAGCTAAGACCTTTGCCATTTGTGTTCTCCTTTATGAGTTTTATCTTTCAAATAAGCCCGATTTTCCGCCTGATTTTTTCATCAGCATAACATCGGAAATAATCATTTCTCTGTCAATAGCTTTACACATATCATAAATTGTCAGTCCGGCAAGTGTTACTGCCGTAAGTGCTTCCATTTCAACGCCTGTTTGGCCTGTGTTTTTAACACTTGCCCTTATTTCAACTCTGATTTCTTCAAAATTCAGATTAAAACTAATATCACAACCTGAAATCATAATAGGATGGCACATAGGAATTATTTCCGACGTTTTTTTGCAGCCCATTATTCCTGCTACCTGTGCCACCGATAATACATCGCCCTTTTTAATTGCTCCTTCATTAATCCTTTGAAGAGTTTCTTTTTTCATATAAACATAAGCTCTTGCCTCTGCTTCTCTCAATGTTTCTTCCTTCTTGCTTACATCAACCATTTTAGGTCTTCCCTGCTCATTAATGTGAGTTAATTCCATTTTATCCTCCTATTTGAAACATCATTCTGTCTGTATCGCTTTTCCCGTCTGCTTCCAAATGATGTTCTTCAGGCTTGTTGTATACAGCATCCTCAATGATTTTTAACAATTTGTGCTCATCATCTAAATATGGCTTTAAATTAACTTCTTCAGCTGAATGAAGACAGGGCTTTATCGTGCCTGTTGCTGTCAATCTGATTCTGTTGCATGCACCGCAAAATTTACAGCTGATAGGGCTAATAAGACCCACAGAGCCTTTTGCACCAGGCAGTCTGTATACAGAAGCAACCTTGCTTTCATCTGCAAGAGGAATGAGGTTAGGGTATCTTTCTAAAATTTCTTCAACCTTCATACTGCATTTGTCATAATATTTCAATCCCTCCCCTAAAGGCATAAGCTCAATAAATCTCACCTGTATAGGATTATTTAGTGTAAGCTTCAAAAAATCTCCTATCTCATCGTCATTTATTCCCCTCATCAAGACAATATTTAATTTTACAGGTGCCATATTTATGCTCAGGCATTTATCTATTGAATCAAAAACCTTGCTTATATCTCCAAGACGTGTTATCTTCTTGAATTTTTGGGCTTCCAAGGTATCAATGCTTATGTTCACGCGTTTTAAGCCGGCCCTTTTCAAATCTTCGGCCATATCTGCAAGATATATTCCGTTTGTTGTTACAGATATATCCTCTATGCCGGGAATAAGGGATGTGCTTTTAATAAGCTTGTCAATACCTTTTAAAATAAGGGGCTCCCCTCCTGTAAACCTGACTTTTTTTATTCCGAGCAAGGCAAAAGCTTTTATGATTTTCTCAATATCCTCAAATCGAAGTATTTCATCATGACATATCTTTTCAATACCCTTTTCCGGCATGCAATAAATGCAGCGTAAATTGCACCTGTCAGTCAGAGATACTCTTAAATAGTCTATATTCCTTCCTCTTTTATCAAACATATTTTGCTCCTTGGTGTGATATTAACCGCTATCCGGCACATTCTCCGCCGGTACCCTTCAATATTTCAATGCCGTGCGGAAGTGCAGGAAGAATAAAATTCAAGTTTTCCACTGCTCCTTTTGGACTGCCGGGAAGGTTTATGATTAAGCTGTTGTTTCTTATGCCTGCCACAGCCCTCGACAGCATTGCCTTTGTTGTAATGGCAAGGGACATTTGCCTCATTGCTTCAGCTATGCCCGGTGCCTGTCTTTCTATTACCTTCAAGGTAGCCTCGGGAGTAACATCCCTTTTCGAAAAACCTGTTCCTCCGTTAGTCAGAATTAAATCAAGGTTTTGCTTATCACTCATAAAAATGAGTTCTTCGCAAATCAAATCCATTTCATCAGGTATTATTTTATAATATTCAATTGCATAAATATCGTTATCCAAAGCTTCTTTTATTGCAGGTCCTGTTCCATCAATTCTTTCATTTTTTGAACCCTTATCGCTTATTGTGAGTATCCCTGTTCTTATCATGTAAACCACCTTATATTATAACAACCTTTATATTTTTAGAAACATAACGACATTTACCCCTTGCCAAGGTTAAGAGTGCTGCTTAGTCTTACAAATACATTTTAACACATATATTTCAAGGATTAAAGCTTTTTATTTCTATGCGCCTTATTACAGGCTTTTACAATGACAGATATTGTTTATTCTATAGCCTTCATTGATTCCACCATTTCAATTTTTCTGAGTTTTCCAATCATGAACAAATTAACAATCAATGAAAACACGAATGTAAGGGCTGCAGACAAAATATAGCTCATGGGCAATATGTCCCTGCCGAGCATTAAATTGGATGCTTCCACTGATTTTATAACAAAGGCATGCAGAAGCACACCTAAAAACAAGCCTGCCAAGGTCCCTAAAATACTTAGAATTGCGGTTTCTCTAAACACATATGCGGCAATTTCTTCATTGTGGTAACCTAATACCTTCAAGGCGGAAAGTTCTTTTCTTCTTTCATTAATATTTATATTTGTCAGATTGTAAAGAACTATAAAGGCCAAAGACCCTGATGAAAGCACAAGCACCGTCACGATAAACTTTATGTTTGTAAGCAGGTTGTCAAAGGACTTTCTTAACAAAGACAAGGGCTCGGCACTCATAACAGAACCGCTTAAAAGCTTTTCTATTTCCTTATCCATTAACTCACTGTCCTCGTTATTAGAATTAACCATTATTGTATTGTATTTAATTTCTTTATTAAATGCATTGGAATAATCATTGCTGTTAATATATAAATATATTCCCACATAGTTTTCGGTAATATCTGTCAGAACAAATTCGGCCTCTTCATCATCTTCATTTTTGATGAAAAATTTGTCTCCAACTTTTATTTTCAGTGACTCCGCTAACCTCTCAGTCATTATGACGGATGAATCGGTAAAATGTAACAAGCTTTTGGAAGCACGTTCCCTTAAGCTGATTACATCTTGTATATTGTCATTGTTTTTTGGAATAATTACTGTAGCAGCTAATTCCTCGCCATTATGGTCTATATAGACAGTATCTGTCATTACTTCTTCATAAATTTTATCACTTAAAAAATCATTGAGTACACTGTCTTTTTCCTCGTCATTTAGCTCAATTGTCAAATCATATTTAAATATATCTTCAAATTGAGTGTTTGCAACCGCTCCAATTGAATCAAGAAGTCCGAATCCCGTAAGCATGAGTGCAGTACAGCCGGCTATTCCCGTAATGGTCATATAAAAATGCCTTTTATACCTAAGAATATTTCTTGCTGTTGATTTATATGAAAATTTCATCCTGCTCCATATGAATTTAACATTTTCCAAAAATATTCTTTTCCCCGGCTTAGGAGCACGGGGCAGCATTAAGGTTGAAGGTTTCTCCTCTAATGTTTTAATGCTTACATAGAAGGTTACAATAACTGTGCTGAATATTGAAAATAAAGATACCGGCAGGGCATATTCCCAAAGGAAAAGTCCCTTTAAATCAGGTAAATAATACATAGATCGGTAGGCATTATATATTACATTTGGAAGCAATCTGAATCCAAATAACAATCCTGCGGCACATCCCAAAACACTTGCAAGCCCGCAGTAAATTATATACTTTGAAATTATTGATGATTTTTTATAGCCTAATGCTTTCAAGGTACCGATTTGTGTTCTTTCCTCTTCCACCATCCTTGTCATGGTTGTCAAGGTTACCAAGGCGGCTATCAAAAAGAAAAATATCGGAAATACCTTTGCAACATCAGCGACTTTTTCAACATTTACGGCAAAGCTTAAATAACTGACATTGGAATTCCTGTCAAGAACATACCATTTCGGTTTTTCCAAATCAGCTATTTCTTTTTCTGCATCAGCAATTTTAAGAGCTGCATCATTTAATTCTTTTTCAGCATCCTCTTTTGCTTCTAAATATTCTTCTTCACCTTCTTTAAGTTCCTTTAAACCGTCCTCATATTCCAAAATACCGTCATTAAGCTCTGTTTCGCCGTCACGGATTTCTTTGTTTGCTTTATCTGTCTCTTCCTCTAATGTTATTTCCGCATCTTTTATTTCCTCAAGACCCTCGTAGTATTCCTTCCAACCATCATCTAATTCAATTCTTGCTTCCTGAAGCTCTTTTTCTCCGTCTTCAATTTCCCCTTTGGCATCCTGAAGCTCTATACGGGCATCCTCTAATTCTTTCCATCCGTCTGAAAGTTTTTTTCGGTTTTCTTCTAATTCTGTTTTTCCCTTATCTATTTCAGCCTTGGCTTTGCTTAATTTGCTTTTTCCGCTGCTTAACTGTGCACTTCCCTCTTCATATTGGAGCCAGCCTGCCGCAATTTGCTGCCTTGCATTCTCCAAAATTTCTTCTCCTGCCTTTAGCTGATAATAACTGTTGAGCAATTCATCAGCATCATTTGGAACTTCATATCCCATGGAGCCCATAGCATTTAACACACCCGTAACTGCACCTTTAATCGATGTGGATGTGGTAATGTACACATCATTTTCAACAGCAGTCATAAGTTCCCCGGTTGTGGAAAAAGGAAGGTGACTCATCATTATAATCCGTCCTGCTAACCCGTCAAATTGAGCTTTTTGTGTATTTAATTGACTTAAGCCTGCCTTATATTCCATTTCTGATTGAGTCAATGTTTCCTTTGCGGCTTCCAATTCCTTTTGACCTTGTTTTAATTCGCTTCGTCCATTTTCATATTCTTCAATGCCTTCTAAGAGTTCCTTCTCCCCATCATCAAACTTTTTTTGTGCATCCTTTAATTCTTCTTCTGCATCAAGAAATTCTTTCAAGCCATCTTCATATTCTCTTTTGCCATCTGCTAATTCAATTACACCATCCGCATATTCTTTTTCGCCATCTTCAAGTTCAATTTTAGCGTCAGCTAAGTCAATATAGCCATCCTCTATTTTCTTTTTGGCATCTGCTATTTCTTCTTTCAGTCTTATTTTTGCATCAGCCAACTTTATTTTAGCTTCTTCAATATCCTTGGCAGCATCTGACAGCTCGCTTTTACCGTCCTCTATTTCTTTTGCCCCATCTGACAGCTCGCTTTCAGCTTCTTCTTTTGCTTCATTATATTCCTTTTTGGCATCATTTAACTTTTCATAGGCTTCTTCTTTAATTTCTTCATCCCTTAAAAGAACTTGAGTCTTGCTTAAGTCCTTTAATAATTCAACATTTTCTTTAACATACTCTTTATAGTCATCAGTGAAGGCAGTTTTACTTTGTGCCTTATTTAAAGTAATATAAAAATCTGTATACACATCAAGAGAATAATCTTTTTCATCTACATAAACAATAGCGCCAATACGGCCGTTTCCTATATTGCTTCTTTCAATTTCTACTGAAAAATAAAAAGGATTGCTTACCGTGCCAACTACCGTAAATTCTTTTACTGCATAGGTGTCACCTATCTTTTCATAATCTTCATTTTGCTCTGAAATTCTTAATTTTTCGCCTATATTAATTTCCGTTATATGCCCCAAGCTTTTTTCCACAACACACTCATATTCATTTTCAGGCATTCTGCCGGATACCAAGCTTAAATTATTAATATTGTCCTTATTGCTTAATAAAGGTATCCCATAAATTCTTGTGGTCAAAATTTCTCCCGTACCCGTTTCAAGCAATGCATCTGTAACATAAGCAGGCATTAAATCTTTTATATCAGCAGATTCCTTTACTACATTTAAATCTTTGTTTGTAAGACCCTTTGTACCTTTGATGAAAATATCAGCCATCTTGCTCTTATCGAAATATTCATCGGCTGTTGATTTCATATCCGGTGTAGCAGCCATCAAGCCCGATAAAAACCCCACACTAAGAGCGACTATCCCAAAAATAGCCGCAAAACGCCCCATGCTGTGTTTAATTTCTTGTATAATGATTTTTATATAGGTTTTTTTCATTACCATTCAATCCTTTCAACCGG